>NZ_CP010535.1:2752500-3052500 GCF_001430825.1 Sediminicola sp. YIK13
GGTGGACTCAAATTATAGCCCAATTGTTGCATAAGGCTCAACTCGTTGAAATAGGTTTCTTCCCTTAACAGGATCCCATTGGTATTAAACGTAAGTTGGCTTAACCCGCTTATTTTAACGTTTTTGTCGGTGGGCGCACATTCACCATAAATTCCAGAATTGAGTCCCGTAAAATGCCATTTCAAAAAGACCTTATCCTCTTTGAGGGACATATTTTCCAAAGAAACCTTCATATTGGGGAATCCTTTGGCAAATACATTAATATGTGCTTGCATCTCTTTTTGCGTGGCTACCACCTTTATGCCGTTTAAGGAGCGGATGAATGTAGCGTCGGTAATCGCCTCAAGGGCACCTCCATCATTTTGGTTCCAACAAGAGTTTATATAGGTCTCAATATTGTTTTGAACTAGCTGCTCGGTTTGCTTCCTTTCCTTCTCCATTTGCTCGGCAATCCCGTTACAGGAATAACCCAGAAAAAGTGATAACAGGCAAAAAGTGAGCAGTGCTTTCATAAAGCGACACATTAATAAAAATGAAAAGGGGAGACTTTGGATTACTTAAGTAAAGACTTTAATGCTTTAAAAGCAATCGTGTTGGGACGAGTGCCTTTAATTTATTACCGAACCTAGGTATTTCATTATCAGAGCATTTACATCATTAATATTTGTACCTTTAAATACCTTGGATCTTACCGTAATACGTTTAAATGAATGAAAAAAGCCATTCAAAAATTGATATGTATCACGGTGCTGGCCATTGGAAGCAATGCGCTCTGCCAGGGGCAAATCTTTGATTTTAACAAAGAAGAACCTTATCAACAAATTTTTGTAGCAACGGATAACTTCGGGAGCTCCTACCTCCATGTTCTGGAGGAGGGACTTACATCCATCACTAATGACACGCTAAAACTGGAGGTAATTAACGATCTGGCGTATTATTGGCACACCCGCAACTTAAACACAGCTTTGGAATTTAGCGAAAAGGGCATCCTGCTTGCAAAAGGGTTGGGAAATACCCTTTGGGAAGGAAGGTTACAGATGACCCAAGGGGCTATTTTGCTTAGAATGGAGCGTTTGAATAGGGCGGAACAGCTACTACTTGAGGCAAAAACCAAGGTAAAAAAAGAAGACCTGCCCTTTTTAAACACCCAACTGGGATATGTTTATGAGCGTAGGGGAGATTTGGGGAAGGCGGCGGAATTTGCCATGGAAACGATGACCCTTGGAGAAGCCCTAAACGACAAATGGGCAATTGCCCAAGCCTACTGTGACTTGAGCAACATATTTTGGAAACAATCAAAATTTATGATTGGATTACAACACGGGCTTAAATCGGTTCGATTATTTAAGGAAAGGGGAATCAATGATCTCGATTATGGTTTTGCCCTTTATGTGGTGGGAAATAACTATTTGGGGACGGCAAACTATGAAAGGGCGTTGGAATATTATAAGCAATCCAACGTAATAGGGGAACGCTATGGTTTCTACAACAATCTGGCAGATGTCTATATTTCCCTGATAGATCTTTATGCCTATCTGGGGAAATTTGATGAAGCAGATGAGGCAGGCAGTTCGGCCATTAAATACGCTAAACTTTTGGACAATCAGTTTTTACTGATGCGCTCATGGCTGTCTCTTGGTAAACTTCAAATATTGGAGGGTAAATATATCTCGGCTATTGAAAGTCTGGAACGATGTTTAGTTATCGCAACGGATGAATTTGGAGATATTTTCTATCTCAGCCAGGCTTATGAGGCATTGGGCAGGGCGCATGCCGGAAACCACAATTACCAAAAGGCATATGGAGCCTTTGAGCAGTACGACAAACTGGAAAAAGAGATTTTTACAGCCGAGGCCGATCAACGAATTTCCCTGCTCCAAACACAATATGATGTGGCCCAAAAGGAAAATACGATTCAGTTACAGGAAACCAGACTGATCCAACAAAACATCAGACAGGTGTTTATGACCATTACCATTGTCCTCTTTATGATGTTTTTGGCTATGGGCTATGTGGCCTTCAAAAATAACAGAAGAAAAAATAAAAGGCTGCAAGAACAAAATTTGGAAAAGGAGTATCTGTTGAAGGAAGTGCACCACAGGGTCAAAAACAATTTGGAGATTATATCCAGTCTCTTAGCGCTTCAAGCTTCACAGTTAAAGAGCAATACCCTGACCGCTGCTATGCAAGAAATACAGAATAGGGTATATTCCATGAGCATGATCCACAAGCGGTTATACCAGGATAGGAATTTGGCTGCTATTGATATGTACGATTATTTTAAAGATCTTGGAACCCATGTGCTGGAATCGTTCGGGGCTGAAAACAGGATCCAAATCAACTATGGAATTAAAAACATAGAACTAGATATGGATACGGCCGTACCTATAGGCCTTATCGTGAATGAATTGTTGACCAACAGCTTTAAGTATGCTTTTCCAAACAACAGAAAAGGGGTGATAGAATTGACCATGGAGCGTGAAAATAGTGGTCTAATGGTCTTGAGCGTCGCCGATGACGGGGTGGGCCAAAAACAAGAAGAACATGCCAAAAACAAAGGATTTGGGAAGCAAATGATCGATTTGCTTGTACATCAATTAGACGGACAACTTACCTATGAAAATACCAAAGGAATAAAGGCCACCCTAAAATTTAAGTGGCAACATCCTTAAATGGTCTGTAGCCGTTCCATAAAATTTTTCCGGAATGCTTTGCTCAAGGGTACTGCTTTTTTGGCAATGACCACATGGGAATTGGCTACTTCATCTACCTGGGACAGATTGATGACGTACGATCTATGAATACGCATAAAGTGTTCCTGTGGCAGCTTTTTATCCAAGTCCTTTAATGTAATGACCAATAAGAAGGATTTATCACAGCAATAGATTCTGGAATAGTTTCTTTCGGCCTCTATATACTGGATGTCCTTGATTATAATTTTCACCATTTTTTCATGGTGCCTCACAAAAATACGGTCTTCCAAGACAATAGTGGAACTCGCGGCTGTGGGTAAAGAGTGATCGGTATTTGTAGAGTGCAGATGGTTTTCGGCAGTCAGTTCTATGGCGTGCTGTAAATCTAATTTTTTAAAGGGTTTGGAGATAAAGGCGTGCGGATGGGTTTCTTTTGCTCTATTGAAATGCGCATCATCTGTATTGGCAGTCAGAAAGATGACGGGAAGCTTATATAGCTCCTTAATTTTTGCAGCCGTTTCAATACCGTCCAAGTCGCCTTTTAATTGAATATCCAGTAAAACAATATCTGCAGAATGTTCTTTTAGGTGGGCTAAAGCCTCTTCTCCCCTAGGGAAAACGCCCCCTATTTCGTATCCCAAATTTTGCAGTTGCAAGGAGATGTTTGCTGCTATCAGCATCTCATCTTCTACTATAACAATTTTTATGTTTTCCCCCATAGGTATCAGTTTTTAGTAACTCAATAGGGGATTTTTATACTAAGCAGTTAAGTAAGATACACATAATCAACAATATAAACACGAGAACTGAGGTGTTTTTTTATAACGATCGTCCAACCCAAAATAGCACATCCAATGACCAATCTCTCAATTATGCCGTAATTTTAAGTCCACCAGGAAATGGGCGGTAGGCGTAATATTGTAAGACCTCTTCAATGGCCAATATTAAAGCTCGGTTAATGGGAACAATGATGTTCCCCATTCTAAAGTCGATTTGTGAAAGATTCATATAGTAGTCCATAAAAATGGGTACTTGCAACCCATTGGATATATCTTGAGAAGCTTTTTGATAGTTTTCGTGTTGCCCCTCCTTGATTATTTTGCAGGTTGCCAGGCGCAACTGTCCCATCTTATCCCTACTGGCGCCATAACCAAAAAGACGACAGATCAATCCGCGGTATTTGTACTGGCCACAACTACCATTATTATCACTTAAAAGTGAAACGGGGTTGTATAAAAAACACTGGGCAGCGGAGCGCTCTTTCAAGGCTTCCAAGGTTTCTTCTGCTTTTCCCGATAAAAAAAGATGAAATGCCCATGGCAGAAATTCCAGAGGGGAAGCATCAATGTCCGGTTTGGTGCAACATTTTCCGCAGCCAGTGATACAATGGAGTTTGGTGTGGGATTGGAATCCTGAAATCTCCTTTTCAAGTTGATCGTACAATGCTTCCACTGCCAATACCCTACTTTCTATGGTCATTTATTTTTTTGGCGAATGTACGCTATTAAATTTCAGCATGAACACCAAGTACAGCCTATTTTTTGCGGGCTATCGTATTGATTTTCAGCAAGTATTGTCGTGGGTTAATGTTTTTCCAATCTTCTCATGGGCATGGCATCTATGGTGTTGAACAATTCTTTACACCCCAAAAACTTTATTCTATGAAGTTTATTGCCGCCATCCAAACCCACCAAAATGATCTCGAATGTCGCTTTTGTTTTCTTATATTTTTTATACAGCCGTTTTGAGTGCTGCCAACTTTGGCCTGCCAAGCCAACCGTATACCTATGGGGTTGTATGTGGTACACTATTAGTTTTCGCTCTTCCAATCCTTTTTTATGGGCATTTAATTCGGCCAGCTGTTTTATATAAACCTCTTCTGATAGATCGTTCACTAGGATCAATACTAACCTATTTTTCCATTGAAAGGATGATGGCTCTTGGGCCTGAAGGAGGTTTACGCCAATGACCATGTGGAGAAACAGTATTATGGCCAAATATATTCCTTTGCTTGACTGTTGAGTTAATTTTTCATTGTTCATAACCACAAGCTGTTAATTATTGGAGACAAAAAAGCCCGTCTTGGAAACGGGCTGATGTGGTACTAAAAAGTTGAGAAAACCGGTAAATTATAATACCGTTACGTTTACTGCATTCATTCCTTTTTTTCCTTCCTTAAGCTCAAATTCTACCTCATCTCCTTCGCGGATTTCATCGATTAATCCCGAAATGTGAACGAAGTGTTCCTTTTTTGAACCATCCTCAACGATGAAACCAAATCCCTTGGATTCGTTGAAGAATTTAACTGTGCCTTTACCCATGATAAAAATTAATAAATATTCGTATTAAAAATAATACAAAAATTTAATTGTTTTATTTTTTGAATATTATTTTTTTCGTTAAGCTACTAACGTTAAGTAGGTTAATGTGCTATTGTTCATTCATGAGCTGTTGAAAGTGTTCCACATATCGGCCCATATGAATTCCGTCAACTAGGCCGTGATGCACATGTATGGAGACGGGCATAGTTTTTATACCATCGGTCTCCGTCATTTTGCCAAAAGATATTTTGGGAACACTGTCCCTTGTGGAAAATCTTCTGGCATGGGAGAATGAGGTGAATTTCAACCAGGGCAAAGAGGAATAATGTACAACTGCGTCAGAGTTAGTGGCTGGCATTAAATCTTTGGCATTTTGTACCCTTTTTATTTCTTTTTGAGCTTCTTCTTTAAAGGTCTCAAATTCCTGGCAATAATCAATATAACTAAAACCAAAAGTTCCGTTTGGTCTTTGAATAGTGGCGGAGGCGCATATGGTATCATGGATCACTACCCTGTTCTGATCATCAATGCGGTATTTAAATTCAGGGATTTGGTTGATGGCCATGATGGATTTGTGCAAATACCACAGAAAGAAGGAAACCTTTGATTCTTTCGCCTTGGTATAGGCAATGGAACAGTCAATATCCACCGTTATCCCCCAAAATGGCTCTTCAAATCCGTTAAAAAAATGGAAGTGATCCTTTCTGTCCCAGTTCTCCAAGTCCAAATATGTTTCCATAGTATCGGATTGGTATTTAGTAAGCTGTTTTGTTTGTCTTATGAGCCCACTGCTCAAAAACTTTCACCCCTTCTTTTCGCAGTAGGCTGACAAATTTGATCTCTCGGTCTCCCATGTCTTTTTTTAACTCGTCATAAATGAACTGGTCATCGAACTTTATAGCTGCGGCATCCTCACGGTCACATGCAAAAAACACCTGTTTGGGACGGGCCCAATATATGGCTCCCAAACACATGGGGCAAGGTTCACATGAAGTATATATGGTACAATCGTCCAATTGAAAGGTCCCTAATTTTTCACAGGCGAGCCTGATGGCCACGACCTCGGCATGGGCGGTGGGGTCATTTGTTGAGGTCACCCTATTGTAACCTTCAGCAATGATCTCATCATTTTTTACAATGACCGCTCCAAAAGGTCCGCCGGCATTGGCATTCATCCCTTCTGCAGATAAGGCAATGGCCCTGCGCATAAAATATTCGTCCCTCTCTGTCATGCTTTGTTCTTTTTTGACTAAATAATTCTAGAAAAATGGGCTGCAAAAATAGAAATGCGGGTTGGTTTACCCAGCATTAAACTTTAATTTTTAGCAACCAGAAATCCCTAAGGATTACTTTTCCCCTTTAACATGTGTTTTAAACCACTGGAGGTATCGTTCCAAACGATCTTTTACAAAAGATGGGCGCTTAATCCCATGGTGCTCGCCCGGATAAACGACCAATTGTGTATCCCTGCCCAATCTCTTCATGGCTTGGTACATTTGTTCGGAATTGAGAATGGGAACATTCCAGTCCTTTTCTCCCCCTATCCATAAGGTCGGGGTAGTAATGTTTGCTACTTGGTTGAAAGGGGATATTTTCTCCCAAGCCTCTGCATTTTCCCATGGTAGTCCCAATTCCAATTCCCATGTGAGTTGATAGTGATCATGACCATAATTGGAACGATATAAGGCTTCACTGGCTCCCGAAACGGCCCCTTTGAACCTATCTGTTTTTGTGATGACATAATTCGTCAGGATGCCGCCATAGGACCAACCCCCCACTCCCAATTTAGTGGGATCTGCATACCCTTGTCCTATCACATAATCAATACCGGCCATAACATCTTGATAATCCTTGTTGCCCCAATCTGCAAAAAGGGCCTCTGAAAAAGCCTGGCCGTAGCCTGAAGAGCCCCTGGGGTTGATTAAAAGCGTCACATAGCCATTAGAAGCAAATAGTTGGGGCTCTATGTCATATTCAAATTGATATTGGCTCACGGGCCCTCCGTGAAGCCAAAGGATGGTAGGGTATTTTTTGCCAGCGTCAAAACCAATGGGTTTCACTACAAACCCTTCTATTTGGGTGCCATCGGCACTCTTAAAATGTACTTTGTCAATGCTGGGCTTCTCCATCTTATTTAGAAGTCCATCGTTTAGGGATGTCAGTTGTTTTAAGGATTTGGTAAAATTATACACCTCGTAGGGTTGGTTTGCCTTACCCAAAAGAGGGAAGATACTCCCAGCTTTCACATCATAATCCGAGATACTGATATCTCCTTGGATAATCTTTTTAAGATTATTGCCTGAAGGGTCAATTGAAGCTAGAACACTAGTACCGCTTTCTTCCAAAATAAAATAAATCAGCTTCCCGTCCTCCGAGAAGGTCGGCTTGCTGATATTCCTGTCCAAGGCTTCTGCCAATAGGGTCGGTTGCCCTCCGTCTACCGGGATAATAGCCAATTTTTGTGTGGCATACCAAATCGCCTTTTTATCCGTGACGGTTCTATAAACGAGATGTTTGCCATCTGGACTCCATCGGGGATAAAAATCGGCATTGGGATTAGTAGTGACTTGGCGTAAGGATTCCCCTTTATTTGTATTGACCGTATTTACGATCCAAATGTCGGTGTTCGAATTTCCATCCGGATTGTCCGACCTATTGCTGGTAAAGGCAATTTGCGTTCCATCCGGACTCCAAACAGGGTCTTCATCATCAAAATCGCCCGAGGTGATCTGCCTTGGGATGGAATCACCCATGGTTAAGATATAAAGGTGGGTTCTGTAACGGTCTAAATATCCCTGATAATCTTGTTTAAACTGTAAACGGTCTACCACATAGGGTTTCGCTTTTTTATCATCTTCTTTATCCGCTGTGAGCTCCTCGGGTTTGGGATCCTTAATTCGCAACATCAATTCCTTCCCCTTGGGCGACCATTCATGGGAGGACACTCCTTGTGGGATTTTGGTGAGCTGTTCCGCTTCCCCGCCTTGCCGGTTCAACGTCCATACTTGGGTTTTGTCACCTTCCTTTTTGGAGGCTAGAAAGGAGAGGTATTTGTTGTCTGAACTCCATTTGGGCTCCGAGGCAGAATATCCTTTTGCAGTCATGGGGATAGCTTCTCCCCCTTTGGAAGGAACCATCCAAATACGGGTCTCCCAAGCATCTTTTTTTAAATCCATTTCAGCAACCGTAAACGCCACCCATTGTCCGTCCGGACTAATTACTGGATTTTTAACGGTTTTAAGCTGCATGAGCTCTTCAATGGTTACCGATTTCTTATCGGATTGGGCATGGCCCATCCATGGATAGGCAAAAGAAATGATCAGTAGGAAAAGTGGAATACGGTTGGTTATCATAAAGATGTTTTTTGTTAAAAAAGACCATCCCCAAGATATAAAATATATAGGTTATTATATCATATTTCAGTGAACATACCAAAAGCAAAAAAAGGCAGAACAATTCTACCTTTTTAAAACTAATGCATCTAAATGTTTTTGGAAAATTACCTTAAAACATCCTTGTATTTGGAAGTGTCGGCCAGTAATGCGGTTGCCGCCAAGATGGCGTCATCATGACCCAGGTAATAATCATATAGGCCTTCCCTGTAGAAATAGCGCTTGATGATTTCGTCCTCCAAATTTTTCTGGAGCTCGTTTTTATACTTGTCCAAGGCAGTGAGTTTACTTTTGTTGATCTGCACCAATAAGTTTTTAAACCCCTCTTCTACCTCCGCCCCATAGATAGTCTTTTCTTCTGGGGTCATCGCTTCTTTCAAAGCCTTTTCCGTTTTGGTTTCGAAGCTAAAAGAACTTTGGTTCACATAGGTCTTGAAAGCCTCAAAGTTGTTATCGGTAAAATTAAATTCGGACAGGGCATTCAATTTATTTTGATAGTAATATTGGGTGGCAAAGTCAAAAATCACATTGCTATCCAATAGTCCTCGTGTCATGGCATTGGTTCGTAGGGCACTGATCTCTATATCGGGCAATACTCCGCCCCCGTCTTGTACTTTACGACCATTGCGTGTTTTAAAGTCGGTAAACTTGCTGTTTTTTACGGCTTTGCCGTTTTCATCCCGGTTCCAGTAATCCAAGGACTGAATACATCTGCCAGAGGCAGTGTAATAGCGGGAAATAGTTACTTTCAACTGTGTTCCGTACGTTAGTTTCAGGGGTCTTTGAACAAGCCCTTTGCCAAAACTTCGTGCGCCCATGATCACGGCGCGGTCCAAATCCTGTAAGCTTCCAGATACAATTTCACTGGCCGATGCACTTCTGCCATTGACCAAGACCACTAGAGGGATATTCTCATCTACCGGTTGGTTTTTGGTATGGTATTCCCTATTGAATTTTTTGACCTTGGATTTTGTGGTGACCACGAGCTCGCCTTTGGGAATAAATATATTGGTCACATTGATGGCCTCGGAAAGTAACCCCCCTGGATTGCCCCTGAGGTCCAATATGATTTTTTCAGCCCCTTCGTTTTTTAAATTTATCAGGGCCTCTTTTGTCTGTTCCGACGCTTTCTGATTAAATTTTGCCAGGACAATATACCCTGTTTTGGCATCCACCATTTTATAATAAGGAACAGCGTCCACTTCTATTGCTTCCCTGACAATGGTGGTTGTATTGATTTGTCCCTGTCTTTTATAGGTTACTTCTACAGATGTATTGTTCGCCCCTTTTAAAAGTTCACTGCCATCATCCTTAAATTCCGAAATGCCTATATCCCCTATTTTGATAATTTCATCCCCTGCCTTTAAGCCAGCCTTATCCGCAGGATAGTTTTTATAAGGTTCTATAACCACTAATTTATCCTTATAGGAACGCACTACCGCGCCAATACCTGAATATTCCCCTGCATTATTGATCTTGTAAGCCTCAACATCCTGCTCGTTTAAAAACTTGGTATAGGGATCAAGACCTTCCAGCATGTTCTTAATGGCATTGTCCATGAGCTCTGCAGGATTGGTCTCATCCACGTAGTTCATGTTCAACTCTTTAAACAAGGTGGTAAATATTTCTATCTGCTTGGCAATTTCAAAGAAATCACTTTTATAACTAGAGCCTACAACAAGAAATACCAGGGCAAGTATAGGAATAAGAACCTTTTTTTTAATCGACATTTTCATGATTCTCTTTGGTTAAAAGTTTTTTTATAATGAGCTTAAAGCATGTTTCTAAATGCTCATATGTTGGCATATCTTTTCCAAGATATAAAAACATAAACGCATAGTCTCCCTCTATGTTGTTAAAAATTAAGGGTTTGTTCAAGCGGTAACATTCGCGCATCAGCCTTTTTATCCGATTTCGTTTTACGGCACTTTTAAAATTCCGTTTCGATGCGGTAACTCCTGTTTTAATTTTAGAACCGTCGTCGTGTGCGGTTTTAAGATAGATGAGTTTTACGGGATAATTGGAAACACTTTTCCCTTCAGCAAACAATTGTTCAATGAGCTTTTTACTCTTTAATTTTTCTTTTTTAGGGAATGTAAATGACATGGTGGCGTAAAAGTAAAAATAAAAACCACAGTTTCTAATTTATGACATTCATCATAGGTCAAAAATTCAAAGGAAGCTAATTTGAAAGATGTTTTAAATGAGGACATAGACACAAACAAAATTGAGATGAAATGGGAGAATTACATGTAGAGGCATTATTGAAAAGCCCAAATAATTCAAAGTACATAAAGCAGTTACTAACAGATATTGAGGCCTTGGAGCATATGTTGCAAAACAATATGTTTGAGAAAAGCCCCATCCGTATTGGGGCCGAACAGGAATTTTGTCTGGTAGACAGGGCGTGGCAACCTTCAAATAAGGCCCTTGAGATATTGAAGGAAATAAACGATTCTCATTTTACAACGGAAATAGCTTTGTATAATTTGGAGATCAATCTAGATCCCTTGCCATTAAAAGGCACTTGTTTTTCAGACATGCACAGGCAATTGGACGACTTATTAAAAAAGGCAGATCAGGTTGCAGAAAAACACGGCAATAAAATTATTCTAACTGGAATACTGCCTACCATTACCCAAAAGCAATTGAATTTGCCCTATATGACCCCAATAAAGCGATATCAAATACTGAACGATGCCGTTAAGCAGATGCGAAAAGATGATTTTGAACTTCATATCAAGGGGGTGGATGAGCTCAATGTACACCACGATTCCGTGTTGTACGAAGGGTGCAACACCAGCTACCAATCCCATTTGCAGATAGATCCGGATGATTTTAGGGACACCTACAATTGGTCACAGGCCATTGCCGGGCCTTTGCTGTCTATTTGTACTAATGCGCCCATGCTTATGGGAAGGGAATTATGGCAAGAAACACGAATAGCCCTATTCACCCAAAGTGTTGATACAAGGGCAAGCACCTTTCTGTTAAATGAAAGGGAAGCAAGGGTAAATTTTGGCGACGATTGGGCAAGAGGAAGTATTGTTGATTTCTATAAGGAATCGATTGTTGGTTTTAGGAGTATGTTGACCACTAATTTTGAGACCGATAGCCTAAGTGAACTAAAGGCGGGAAAAATACCAAAACTTAGGGCCTTAAACCTACACAACGGCACGGTATATAAATGGAACCGACTTTGTTATGGGGCCGCCAAGGACAAACCACATGTACGCATTGAAAACAGGTATATCCCTTCCGGCCCTACCACTGACGATGAAATTGCCAATATGATGTTTTGGGTGGGTATAATGAAAGGAAGGCCCAAAAAGTACAATGACCTCCACACTACAATGGATTTTAAGGATGTAAAGACCAATTTTTACAATGCTGCACGATATGGGATGGCGACCCAATTTTATTGGGATGGCAAATTAGTGTCTAGCCACGACCTGCTCTTGGACCACCTCTTACCTATGGCATACAGGGGATTGTACGCCATGGATGTGGCTCCCGAAGATGCGGAACGTTATTTGACCATTATTGAGAAAAGAATAAAATCCTATAATGGATCCAGGTGGACGGTAAAGGCCTATCGAAAATTAATAAAAGAGCACAAATCCTTAAATGCCTTGGCAATTATAACAGCATCCATGTATCAACAGCAAAAGAAGGGCTATACCGTTGATGCTTGGGAATTGCCAAGGGGGGATGAACACAGTTTCCAGGAAGAATTTTCCAAAGTAGGTCAGGCCATGAATACCAAGGCCATCACGGCTCAAGAGAATGACAGTGCGGAGTTGGTGTTAAAAATGATGCAGTGGAAAAATATACACCACGTGCCTATCCTAGACGATGATCTGGATTTGGTAGGACTATTGACCTGGACGGATGTGGAGCACTATTTGGGAAAACCAGGCGAGCTGGAACAGAGCATTCGCGATATCATGAAGACCCAGCTAATTACCATTACGGAGGATGAGCAATTGGTAAAGGCAAAGAGTATTATGCAATCCAAAGCCATTAACTGTCTTCCTGTGGTAAAGGGAAAAAAATTGGTGGGCATTATTACCAGCAACGACCTCCATTCTCATTAACCATGAAGGAAATTAAAAACAGGGTCATCGGCTATTTGAAAGGAAAACAGCAAGGACCAACCTTGGTTTTTTTTGGAGGAATTCACGGCAACGAACCCTCGGGATGTGAAGCTATCCAAAAGGTGTTTCAAAAAATAGCGGAAGAATCCTTGAGTCTTACTGGGGCCATTTATGGAATTAGGGGAAACATCCCGGCCCAATTACAAGGGAAAAGATTTCTGGAGAAGGATCTCAATAGGATGTGGACAGAAGACCAAATAAAGGATATCCTAAACAAGGAGGCAACAAAATTAGGGGAAGAGGAAAGGCAGTTAAGTGAAATATATGGGGTGCTCGTCCAAATCCTGTCCGAGGAAGCCCCGCCTTATTATTTTATAGATTTTCATACCACTTCCAGTAAAACCCTACCCTTTATTACTATTAACGACGCACTGATCAACAGGAAATTTTCATTCCTCTTTCCCGTACCCACTATTTTGGGAATGGAGGAATATTTGCAAGGCCCATTGCTTAGTTATATCAATACCTTGGGATATCTTTCCCTTGGTTTCGAATCAGGGCAGCATACGGAAGAAGAAGCTGTATTGAACAGCATCGCTTTCTTATGGTTGGCTTTGGTCTTCAGCGGAGTGTTGGCCAAAGACGAGGTAAAGGGGTTCTCTAATTATTATTTGCAGCTGCAGAATTCTGCAAGTAACAATCGCTCGTTTTACGAAATCATTTATCGACACAGTATTGCACCGAATGACGAGTTTAAAATGGCCCCAGGATTCAACAGTTTTGAAAAGATTGCTAAAGGACAGGTGATCGCAAAGGAAAAGCAAGGGGAAGTAAGGACTCCGAGAGCTGGGAGAATATTTATGCCACTATACCAAAAACAGGGGGAAGATGGATTTTTCCTGATCAAAAAGATCCCTTCATTGGCCTTAACACTTTCTTCCTTTTTAAGGGGAATTCGCATGGATGCCCTACTTACCATACTCCCAGGGATAACATGGGAAAGCAAAAAGAATGGTGTTCTTTTGGTGAACGTAAAAACGGCAAGGTTCTTTACCAAACCATTTTTTCACCTTTTCGGATATAGAAACAGGGTCCTGGACAAAGAACGGATATTAATGACCAATAGGGAGCGGACTGCGAAGACCTCGATGTATACAAATACGCCATGGTTCAAAAAAGCCCCATTTAAAACACCTGGAATAGGGTTTTAAATGGGGCTGTATAAATGACCCTTAAAAATACGGTAATTGTACTTTTTAGGAATACAATTTCTATTGTGCTTCTTTTTGGTAAATATTGTTGTCCCTATTAATATCTGCCATTAGTTCCGACGGATCCAGGACAATGGCCCTTACTTCTCCCATCGGTTTGTCAATAGTGAAATCATAGGTTGGATATGCCCATGGCCAATCCGGTAAAATCGTTCTGCTCAAGGAAGCATATGGGTTTTCTTTTTCGCCCCTCATCATTCTTAGAGGCGCATAGAACGTTTCTTGACTTCCGTCTTCATAAACAACAAGTATATCCTGTGGCATTGGCATAAGTCCAATTCTTTCTAAGGTCACTTGGGTTTTACCGTCCATTTCCTCAACGGATTTTACGCCATAATCAATGGTATTGGTCGTCTGTGTCCAATCGGTCAGGTACCAATCCAACTCTATGCCAGAGACTTTTTCAGCACTTCTTTTGATATCGTTGGGGGTAGGGTGTTTAAATTTAAAATCGTCATAATATTTACGAAGGGCTTCCATTAATTTGTCCTGCCCGATAACATATCCCAATTGTGCCAAAAAGATTTCCCCTTTGCTGTAGGCAGTAACCCCATAGGCAAAATTTAGGTCGTATCGATCAGAATGCGTGGTCTGTGGCTGTTCCTTTCCAGAGGTGGCCAATCTATAATAGCCCTTATAAGCTCCCTCAAACGGATTGTCCTTTTTCTCCCCCATAAACTCGTTCATGTAGAGACCGGAAATAAAAGAGGTGAACCCTTCATCCATCCATTCGTGTTTGGACTCGTTGGAGGCCAGGATATGCTGGAACCAGGAGTGGGCCATTTCATGAGCCGTAACCCCTACCAAACTTCCAAATTTTCGTTCGCCCGTTATCAAGGTACTCATGGCATATTCCATTCCGCCATCTCCCCCTTGTATTACGGAATACTGATCGTAAGGGTATTTCCCTATGTTTTTGCTAAAGAACTCCATCATTTCAGCGGTCTTGGGCTGAAGTTTTTTCCAGTTTTCAAGAATTTCTGGGTTGTTCTTATAAAGGAAATGAAGCAGTGGTCCATCTTTTACCTGTAAGGTATCATGAATGTATTCGGGATCTGCGGCCCACATAAAATCGTGTACCATTGGCGCTTTAAAGTGCCACGTCAATGTCTTTCCTTTTTGCTTTTTTACTTTGGTCCCAGGGGCTTGGTATCCATGACCAATTTCTTGTGGGTTCTGTAAATACCCAGTTCCTCCAACCACATACTTTTTGTCTATGGTCAAGGAGACATCAAAATCTCCCCATACGCCGTGGAATTCCCTGGCGATATACGGATCGGCATGCCATCCTTCAAAGTCATATTCAGCCAATTTTGGGTACCACTGGCTCATGGATAGCGCAACACCTTCGGCATTGTTCCTTCCTGATCTTCTGATTTGAACGGGAACCTGTCCCTTAAACTCCATTTCCAAGGTGGCCTTGGCGCCTGGTTGGATCGGATTTGCCAGTTCCACAACAAGAACTGTCCCCTCTTCTACAAAGGAGGTTGCTGCCCCGTCTTGGGTTAGGGAAGACACCTTTAAATATCCTATTTCCTCCGGGGTAAGAGAGGCAATCCTACTCTTGCCATCAACAAACATCCTGCCATCGGGATCTGCAATATTTTGAAGTCTCACGTCCATTTCACTACCGGGTTGAAAGGCGTTGAAAAAGAGGTGGTAATATACCCTGTTCAAAACATCAGGGGAATTATTGGTGTACACTAATGTCTGAGTTCCGGTGTACTGAAAGTTTTCAACATCCATATCCACCTTCATAGTGTAATCTACATGTTGTTGCCAGTAACTGGTATTATTTTGAGCCCACAGAGAGGTGGACGTTGAAATTATGGCCATAAATAGCCCTAACACTAAACCTTTATTATCCTTCATTTGTTATAGTTTGATTTTTCCTTTTGAAACTTGTTCGGCCAATATCAAGGCATTGTACGCATTGGCAATTTTTCCTGATTTGGAAATTTTATTAAATGGAGATGTGTTTGATGGATCACCGTCCAATACAACGGACATGTTGGTAGAAATCCCAGACTGCATGATGATTTTTTTCACTTGAGGGGCGCTGAGGTCAGGATATTGGGAACGGATAAGTGCCGCTATACCTGCCACTGCTGGCGCTGCCATAGAGGTACCTCCCAAAAACTCGTATTCATTGTTTGGGACAGTGGAGTAGATGGCTGCTCCAGGAGCAAAAACATCTACATTGATAACCCCATAATTGGAAAATGAGGCTACCATTTCCCCTCCATATTTACTTGTTAAAGCACCAACGGTAATTACATTGTCCGCTATTTCAGCTCCGTTGTTGACCTGATCGTTGGGAAAGTTCGAATTCTTTGGGTCATCCAAATTAAGTCCGTCGTTTCCTGCCGCATGTACAAAAATCACATCCTTTGAGGCCGCATATTTTATGGCATCGTAAACCCATTCCGCGTTTGGAGAAAAGGCCTTGCCAAAACTTCCGTTGATTATTTTAGCGCCATTATCTACCGCATAGCGTATACCTAAGGCTATGTCCTTATCGTATTCATCGCCATTGGGCACCGCTCGGATACTCATAACGGCCACATTGTTTGCTACACCATTGGCACCTTTCCCGTTATTGCGCTCTGCGGCAATAATCCCAGCGACATGGGTACCATGACTTTCATCTTCCACCCTGTTTTTTGGGTTACCATTGCCGTAGGCAGTATCCATTAAATTATAAGGTTCGTCCCCAACCACGGTCCTGCCATTGAAGTCCACGTTGAGGTTGTAATTAAGACTTTCGGAAAAATGCTTGATTCCCCCTTCGAGCTCCTTCATAACTTCAGGGATGCTCTCGCCATAATTGAACATTTGGAGCAAGATCCCTACATTTTGTTGCATGGCAGTGTCATCTGTTTTAATGGCTGCCAAATCTGCTTTTGTATATTCCTCTTTACCCAATTCGGCCTTTACCGCAACGTCAGCATTCTTTACCGCTTGGAATATCTGCTCGTATTGTTGCTTGTTTTGAAGGGCCTCTGAATAGGCTATGTCCAACTTGGCCTTGGCCTTTGCCTGTAAATTGGCATCACCTATTTTTTTCGCCACAATTCGGGTATGTTCCAATTGTTCGTTGTAAGATTCCCCCAAAAAGTTGTAGCCATGGATATCGTCAACAAATCCATTATTATCATCATCAATCCCATTTCCTTCTATTTCCTCCGTGTTGGACCAAATAACAGCTTTTAAGTCCTCATGGTCTAGATCTATCCCTGAGTCCAAAACGGCTACAATTACTCTGTCCCCTTTTTTAGAGCCAATAATTTCACTGTAGGCCCTATCCACGCTCATACCAGGTATGGTATCTAGCAATAGATCAGCATGACCCCAATTTTTCTTTTGTGATTCTGTAAGCTCGGTAACTTTTAAAGGAACCGCATCAATGTTTTCAATAGGAGTAGAGATCAATCCGGTAGAACTGCCACAGCCTATCAATAAAATTGAGGCAGAACAGAACCCCAAAAAAGATTTAGAAAATGTAATTGTCATAGGTTATAATGATTTGTTTGAGTTAGTTAAAAATTGAATCAAAAGAATGAACCTCATGTAGGCGTACCCCTTTTTCTGTTTGTTGAAGTGTACATATTTCATTGTGCGCATCGTGTTCCAAAAATATATGGAAGTCGTTATTGGCGGCATTGTCCAGAAAAATAGCTTTTTCGCCCATGGTCAATAATGGCCTGGTATCATAACCCATAACATAGGGTAACGGAATATGTCCCGCCGTAGCAAGGAGATCTGCTGCAAAGACTAAAGTTTTTCCTTTGTACTTTATATGGGGTATCATCTGTTTGTCCGTATGCCCATCCACAAATAGGATCCCAAAGCCGAGCTCGGATTTTTCCATAAATGGGGTGTTGCTTCTTTCAATGAATTTAAGCTGCCCACTTTCTTGCATGGGAAACAGATTTTCTTTTAGGAAGGATGCCTTTTCCCTGGGATTTGGATTGGTGGCCCATTTCCAATGGTCTTCATTGGTCCAGAAAGCAGCATTTTTAAACGCGGGTTCATAGCCTGTTCTGTCCTTGTTCCATTGTACACATCCCCCACAGTGGTCAAAATGTAAATGGGTCATGAACACATCAGTAATGTCGTCTCTGTGAAAGCCTGCCTTTTTTAGGGAACTGTCCAAAGAATGGTCGCCCCATTGGTAATAATAACTGAAGAATTTATCGGATTGTTTATTGCCCATTCCCGTATCGATAAGAATCAAGCGGTCCCCATCTTCAATTAAGAGGCACCTTGCTGCAATATCGATCATGTTATTGGAATCTGCCGGATTGGTTCTGTTCCAAATGGATTTTGGCACGACCCCGAACATGGCCCCTCCGTCCAATTTAAAATTCCCAGCTTCGATAGGATATAATTTCATAGGTTGAAAAACAATTGACGCAAATTAAGCAAAGCAAATAGTATTTTGTTCATAAACCGTAGTTTATTAGTGGTTTTTTAACATTTTTCAACTAATTTTCCAATGGATTTCCAATCATAGATTTCCCCAGTAAAAATGGGATTTTAGTTGCGGAAAGTAAGGATATTAAAGTCTCCGCGTCCTTAAAATTTTCGATAGTTGGCCAAACCTATAATTTGATGGGCCATTTGATTTAATAGACCTAAGATGGATGAAATAGTAGAGCAGGTATTGCATCATTTTAAATTGCCGCTGGAAAAACCCGTGCTCATTTTTTCATTGATATTATTTGTCATTTTGATGGTTCCCATCTTAATGAATAAATTGAGGATACCGGGAATCATAGGACTGATAATTTCTGGTGCCATTATTGGTCCAAATGGTTTTAACCTATTGGAGAAAAGTCTTTTTGTGGATTTGTTTTCCACTATCGGACTTCTGTACATCATGTTTATTGCTGGATTAGATCTGGACCTTAATGATTTTAAGACCAATAGGAACAAAAGTATTTGGTTTGGGCTTTTCACCTTCAGCATCCCGTTGGGAATTGGTTTTCCCGTGTGTTATTATTTTCTGGAGTACGATTTTGATGCGAGTTTATTAACGGCAAGCATGTTTGCCACCCATACCCTGGTGACCTATCCTATTGTGAGTAAGCTTGGGATCACTAAGAACCAGGAAGTGGCCATTACAGTGGGCGGAACCATTTTAACCGATACCGCGGTGCTTATCATTTTAGCAGTGTTGGTAGGGTCCCACGAGGGTAACCTAACGTATGTTTTTTGGCTAAAACTCCTCATTTCACTCTCAATTTTTATGGTGATCATGTTTGGGGTGGTCCCTAGGGTCTCCAAGTGGTTTTTCAAAAAATTGGAAAGCGAAAAACACTCACATTATATTTTTGTTCTGGCAATAGTCTTTTTTGCCGCTTTCTTGGCCGAATTGGCCGGGGTAGAACCTATTATTGGTGCCTTTGTGGCCGGACTGGCACTTAACAGGCTTATTCCTCACTCTTCTGTTCTTATGAACCGAATAGAATTCATTGGCAACGCCTTGTTCATCCCTTTTTTCTTGATCAGTGTGGGGATGTTGGTAGATTTTAGTGTGATCCTAAGCGGTCCAACGGCCCTCATCGTGGCGGCCACTTTAACGATTGTGGCAATTTTTGGCAAATGGTTGGCCGCTTTTTTTACGCAAGTGATATTTAAATATTCCAAACTGCAAAGAAGACTCATTTTTGGATTGAGCAGCTCCCATGCCGCGGCAACCTTGGCGGTTATCTTGGTGGGGTATAAGGCAAAAATATTGGATGAAAACATATTGAACGGTACTGTGATCTTGATTTTGGCCACTTGCATTGTAGCTTCTTTTGTTACGGAACGCGCTGCAAAAAACTTGGTGATTGCCATGGAGGACGAGACCTATTCCCCCAATAAAAATCAAGAAATAAACGAACATATCGTTCTGCCTATAGCCAATAATATTAATTTGGAAAAGGCGCTGGATTTTGCCCTGCTCATCAAGGATAAAAAATCTAGTTACCCCCTTTCCATTCTTTCAGTGGTTCCCAATAATAGGGAGGCGGAAAGGAACATCACTCGGGCCAGACAGAAGTTAAAGCAATTGATAGACCACGCCACTGCCTCAGAAACACGTGCGGAGGTAATAGCGGTCATAGATTTCAATATTTTTAGCGGCATTGCCAGAACGGCAAGGGAAATCCTGGCAAATATTATTATTCTTGGTTGGCCGCAGCGCACAGGAATTATCGATCAGTTTTTTGGAAAGAAATTGGAAGTGCTACTCTCCAACACAGACAAAACGGTCTTTGTTTGTCATTTTGAACAGCCTTTGTCAAACCACAAAAGAATTGTTGTTGTTTTGCCACCTTTGGCAGAATTGGAACAGGGGTTTGATAACTGGATGGGTAAACTAACCAAACTGGCATCGGAGCTGGGAATAAGTATTTTATACTTTTGCAACCCTGAGACTGAGAATGCCATAGGGAGATACACAAAAAGGTCCAAAATCACCCAGAAAAACAAGTTTCAGATTCTTGAAATTTGGGAATCAATTTTAGACGGGAAGCATTCTATAGAAAGAGATGATCTTTTACTGTTTGTTTCGTCGAGAAGAAGTGGCATCTCCTACCTGTCCATGATGGAGAATCTACCTTCAAAACTGGAAGAAAAGTATTCGCGCAACAGTAAAATTATTATTTACCCCTAGCTTTAAAAATTATACTATTTCTTCAATTGGCTGTAAGACTTGGTTCAATTGTTGCGCAAAATAGATCATGGCCTTAATTTCCTGCACACTTAGCAACCGCTCCTTTTTTTGGATCAATAAAGTAGTGCCATTGGACTCAACGTGGTAATAGGGGTTACTTTCGAAAAATAGGATGAGCTCATCTGTGAATAGGCGTTCCAATGCGGGAACGTCCTCCCCACTAAGATAGAAGCGTTTATTAAAGTCCGGATGGTTTTCTATAGCCGTATCTTCAAAACCTGCCAGGTGATAAACAAAATGTAACAGCCCTTCCCTGTCCAAAGAAAAAACAGGAATAGGTTCTCGTAAATGGACGTGCACAATAGTTGTTTTCACCACTTCCTTAGCAATAAACTCCCCCTCCGTAAACTCAACGTCAAATACATTAAATATGCCATTGGGATCTGACAAGTGGTTGTAGAGGTAATTAATTTTTCGGGTTTTGAAAAACACAAAATGATCCAGAAAATGGGTATTGGAGCTTTTGTTTGGGATATAGTTCCAATGGTATTCCTTCGCAGTGGCTTTTAGTTGGTTCTGGCGTTTTGTGAAATAACGCTCTATGGGCTTTAAAGTTCTGAAAGGGATGATTTTTCGAATGGCAAAAGGATGAATGGAATCTGCCTCATGTTTATCCAGACCTATAATTTCCAAGCTCCCCCCTTTCCCCGTAAATGTGTCGGCGTAGTTTTCAAGTCCTTCCATCACCGTGTGGTCCACAAAACTGCACATAGAAAAGTCCAAAATGACATCTTCGGATTCGGGAATCATATCCAGCTTAAACTTCAGTTTATAGAAATTGAGGAAGCTGCAAAAATATTTGACACTTACATAATAGTTTCCTCCGATTTGTTCTTTAAAAAGCAGCACATTTGGTTTAAATAGATGACTAAAAAACAATCCAAAGCTCTTATTAATCAAAATGTGGATCAAAATAGTGATCAGGATTCCTGCACTAATTCCAGTAATCAGATTCGTAAACAAAGTGGTGATCAAGGTGGTGAGAAAAATGATGATTTGCTCCTTTCCGATTTTGGCTATTTTTCGAAAGTTTTTTGGTGTGGCCAACTTATAGCCCGTGTACACCAAGATAGCGGCCAAGGCTGCCAATGGGATTTTACGCAGCTGTTCTTGAAAAAGGAGCACAAAGAGCACCAAGAACAAGCCGTGAAACAGATTTGAAGTCCTGTTGCTTGCTCTATTGTTTACATTTACGGAACTTCTTGCTATTACAGTGACCACATTCAACCCTCCTAAAAGTCCACTGGCGATAGTGGCCACCCCCAAGGCCTTTAAATCTTTATTGACATTGGACCTTCTGTTCTCCGGATCTAATTTATCCACCGCCTTAATACTCAATAAGGACTCGATGCTTGAAATTAAAGTAATGGCAAAAACAACGACCAAAAATTCTTGTTCAAGGACCAAGGAAAAATCTGGAAAGGCCAAATTGGAAAACACATTTTTAGGAATATCTACCAAAAATGAAGCTTCCATTGGATACGGGATATTCATAGGCACCAAAATATAGCTGAAGCCGACGGTAAGGATCAAGATCCACATGGGAGCAGGAATAAGTTGGAAGTATTGGTTTCTAATTTTTGAATAATAGATCATTATTAAAAGACTCAATACCCCTATACCTCCAGCTACATGTTCGGCGGTATTGTCAGAACTCAATAGGTTCATGATCCCATTGGGAATTTGGAGCAATAGCGATAAAATACTCCCATGCTCATTATTGTGACCAATCATGATATGGAATTGCTTGGCAAGTATCCCTAAACCTATGGCCGAAAGCATCCCCTCTATGGCAGAGGCGGGAAAGAAATCTGCCAACCTCCCCATTTTTAAAAACCCCAAAAGAAGCATTAAACCTCCAGAAAACACGATGGCCGCCAATGTAAATAGATATCCCTGGTAGAGGTCGCCGTCGGCGAGGGTAGTGATGGCCCCTAACAAAACAATGACCAAGCCGTTGCCCGGCCCTGTGATGGTCACATTGGAGCCTCCGAGAATTGAAACAACAATACCACCCACAACAGCGGCAATGATACCGGATATTGGAGGTGCGTCACTGGCTATCGCCAACCCCAGTCCTAGTGGCAGGGCGATAAGGGAAACTACAAACCCTGAAAAGATATTCTGAGGTAAGGAGTGGATAAAGTTTTTAGTCTGGGCGGTTTTTTTTGATGTCAAGGTTCGTTTCGTATAATCAATAAATCGGTTGGTAAATCTGATAAAATATATTCTATGTCATGTGGAAAAATACGGTCAAAAATGGTCGATTTTGATGGTGCGTTCATCACCAACAAGTCGGCGCGGACCACTTCGGCATAATGGCCAATGGAGTATCCCCTTTTTCCAAAAATACTTTGATTCTTAATATTTATGGACTGGGTGTGTATTTTTGGGAGGGCTCCCACGATTTTACGAACCCTGGATTCTTCCCTATTCTTTAAGCGTTCTTTAATTATTGAGGCCCTTTTAAGAGAACGGTGATCTTCAACGTCCACATGTATCTCTTTGTTCAAAATTTCTTCCACAATGGTAATTTGTTTTGCTCCTAGGGTATTGGCCACATAAAAGGCATTGGCTATGGTATTTGGTGTGTCAGGGGCATTTAGTCCGTTTACTACTAAATGGTTGCACGGCACGCGTACTTCGGAAGGCCTGATAAGCAAGAGAACGGAACAAGAGACCTGACGCGTTAATTTTCTGGCAATGGAGCCTACATAAAAACGGTACATATTTTCATGCTGTAACGCTCCCAGTACTAAAAGATCAATTTTGAATTCATCGCAGATTTTGCGAATTGTCTTGATTGGCTTTCCTTCTTTCCACTGTATGTCGATCGATAGGCCATTGGGTTCTATATCCTGTATAAGGGCATTGATTTTATTTTCGTTTTCCTTGGTTTTTTCACCTACATGGAGCAATATCAGTTTGGCATTAAAAAAATGCGCAATACGGATAGTCTCCAAGAGGTTTATTTTTAGTTTTGGTGAAAATGCAAACCCAAATAAAATTTTCTTAAAAGATTGGTGCCCAATGTTCATTAATTCCGTTTGGGCCCCAATATAGCAAATATTAAACTAGACGCTCTCCATGATTTGATAGAGCACACGTTTTTAAAATAAAAACATTAAATTTCCCAAAAAAAAATTGAATGGTTGAATTAGCAGGAATTATCATACTTGGAATTATAGCCCAATGGGTAGCGTGGCGATTAAAACTACCTGCTATTTTGCCTCTGATATTAATTGGTCTATTTGTTGGACCTGTATCCACACTTTTTACTGATCAGGGTGAAAAATGGATAGAACCTATTTGGAATGGTGAAAAAGGGCTGTTCCCCGGGGAAGGTCTTTATTATTTCGTTTCCTTGGCCATTAGTATTATTCTATTTGAAGGCGGACTCACATTGAAGCGATCTGAAATTGCAAATGTAGGTCCGGTGATCACCAAATTGATTACGCTGGGCTCAGTGGTGACGTTTTTTGGTGCAGGTGTCGCAGCCCATTTTGTATTTGGATTGACCTGGCAAGTTTCTTTCTTGATTTCAGGACTTATTATTGTTACAGGGCCTACAGTTATAACTCCAATCCTTAGAAATATCCCCCTAAAAAAAGATGTTTCCGCAGTTTTGAAGTGGGAAGGGATACTTATAGATCCTATCGGTGCATTAGTGGCGGTACTGGTATTTGAATTTATCAGCGTTGGAGAGGGCCAGGCCTATACCCAAACAGCATTGATCGAGTTTGGTAAAATTCTCCTTTTCGGAACAACCTTCGGATTTACCTTTGCCCATGCCCTGGCCTTTGCCATTAAAAAGAATCTAATCCCACACTACCTCCTCAATGTGGTATCGCTTTCGGTGGTCTTACTGGTCTTTGTAGAATCGGACATATTTGCACATGAATCCGGGCTATTGGCTGTAGTGGTGATGGGTCTGGTAATGGGTAACCTTAATCTTCCCAATATAAAGGAATTATTGTATTTCAAGGAATCCCTGAGCGTACTATTGATATCCATATTGTTCATATTGTTGGCAGCAAATATCAACATACAAGAATTGGAGCTGATTTTCAATTGGCAAATGGTCATTCTGTTGGCCATTATTGTTTTTGTGATACGACCCTTGGGTGTATTTCTCAGTACTGCGGGGTCCGACTTAAAATTTAAGGAAAAATTGTTCATCAGTTGGGTGGGTCCCAGGGGTATTGTAGCGGCGGGAATAGCCTCCCTTTTTGGATCCAAGTTATTGGCAAACGGCGAACCTGGGGCAGAATATATAACCCCTGTAGTGTTCACCGTGGTTTTGGGAACGGTGCTGTTAAATGCAACCACGGCCCGATTGTTCGCTAAGATGGTTGGGGTATTTCTGACGAAATCTGAAGGGATCTTGATCATTGGGGCATCAAAAGCCTCTAGGTTGATCGCAGGTTACCTGCAACAGAACAAACGACATGTTGTCCTGATAGACAACAACCAATCGAATATAGATAAGGCAAAAAAGATGGGATTGGAGGCTATGACAGCCAATATTTATTCCGATTCTTTGACCGATAATATTGAATTGAACGATATGGGCTATTTGATGGCACTAACAGGAAATCCGGATATCAACATGTTTGCCATTAACAAATTCAGGGATCAATTCGGGGAGAACGGCTCCTTCCGCTTGGTAACTGGAGATGAAATGAATGACCCGGAAAATAATCCAAAGGAAGGTCTTTTCTCCCATACGGATGATTTTATCAAATTGATGGAAGCTTCCAGGAAATATCCTTCCATCCATGAAATTGAACTTAAGGACAAGGAACACTACGAGGGATTGATAGAAATCACCAAATCGGATAAAAACATGGTACCCATATTTTTAAAGACGGCAGATGGGGAATTGAAAATTATACCGTCTTTCAGCAAGGAATTTGAAGATATTTCCGAAGGCTCTAAACTGGTTTATCTCGGTAAAGTATTGGAGGCGGACAAGGATATAACCGCTCCTGTTGAGAATAAGTAATTTCATTAAATAAGAATCCCCAAGAAATTTCTTGGGGATTCTTATTTACTTAGTCGTTAAGCTTTAATACGGCCATAAATGCTTGCTGGGGTATTTCTACGTTTCCAACGAGTCGCATGCGCTTCTTCCCTTTCTTTTGTTTTTCCAAAAGTTTACGCTTACGGGAAATATCCCCACCGTAACATTTTGCAGTTACATCTTTACGGAGCGCTTTAATGGTTTCACGGGAAATAATTTTTGCGCCAATAGCTGCCTGTATCGGGATGTCGAATTGTTGTCTCGGAATCAGCTCCTTTAATTTCTCACACATCTTTTTACCAATATTGGCCGCATTATCGGCGTGAATCAAAGAAGAAAGTGCATCTACAGGCTGTGCGTTCAATAGAATGTCCACACGTACCAATTTTGAAGTACGCATGCCAATAGGTGAATAATCAAAAGAGGCATACCCTTTAGAAACAGTTTTTAATCTATCATAGAAATCAAATACTATTTCTGCCAGCGGCATATCAAAAGATAATTCCACGCGTTCAGGCGTCAAATAGGTCTGATGAGTAATGACACCCCTTTTGTCGATACATAGGGACATCACATTGCCTACAAAATCGGCCTTGGTAATTATAGTAGCTTTTATGTATGGCTCCTCAACATGGTCCAAGGTAGACGGGTCCGGAAGGTCTGTGGGGTTGTTTACTATTACAGGGACCGTGGGCTCTTTGCGGGTGAAGGCATGGTAACTTACGTTGGGTACGGTGGTGATCACCGTCATATCAAACTCACGTTCCAAGCGTTCCTGAATAATCTCCATGTGGAGCATTCCCAAGAAGCCGCAACGAAATCCAAAACCTAAGGCGGCACTACTTTCTGGCAAGAACACCAAAGAAGCGTCGTTCAGTTGCAACTTCTCCATTGAAGATCTTAATTCTTCAAAGTCTTCTGTGTCCACCGGATAAATTCCAGCGAAAACCATTGGTTTTACATCTTCGAAGCCACCGATGGGGTTTTTTGTGGGATTTGCAAAATCAGTAATCGTATCACCTACCTTAACTTCTCTTGCGTCTTTAATCCCCGTAATCAGGTAGCCCACATCTCCGGCCTTGATCGCCTGTTTGGGATGTTGGGTAAGTTTTAACGTTCCCACCTCGTCGGCAAAATAGCTTTTGCCAGTGGCCACAAATTTTATTTTTTGTCCTTTTTTTATCTCTCCGTTGATGACCCTGAAATATGTTTCCACCCCTCTGAATGGATTGTAAACCGAATCAAACACCAAGGCCTGTAAGGGTTCGTCAACTACTCCCTTGGGGGCAGGGATGCGTTCTATGATGGCCGTAAGAATTTCTTGAATCCCCAATCCTGTTTTAGCACTGGCCGGAATAACATCTTCGGCCTTGCAGCCCAATAATTCAACGATATCATCTGTCACCTCTTCTGGGTTGGCGCTTGGGAGATCTACCTTGTTCAAAACAGGGATAATTTCCAGATCGTTCTCCAAAGCCAAATAAAGGTTAGATATGGTCTGTGCCTGTATGCTCTGAGCCGCATCAACAATAAGTAAGGCGCCTTCACACGCAGCGATGGACCTGGAGACCTCATAGGAGAAATCAACATGGCCCGGAGTGTCTATCAAATTTAGGACATATTGTTCCCCATTATGCATGTAGTCCATTTGAATGGCATGGCTCTTAATGGTTATTCCACGCTCTCTTTCCAGATCCATACTATCCAATAGCTGGTCTTGCTTTTCGCGATCGGTCACGGAGCCTGTAAATTCCAATAATCTATCTGCCAAGGTACTCTTGCCATGGTCTATATGCGCAATAATGCAGAAGTTTCTAATATTCTTCATAAATGATGTAAGTGAAATAGCTTAGTCAACACGTTTTAAGCAGATGCAAATATACTTTATTTGACCTGCATAAAATATCTGTTCCCAAGAAATTAGCACCAAAGGACCCGAATTGAGCCAATATTCGCTTGGATTACAAATTTTGTAGTAGGACACTACATAAATTTTCTTAAATTTGGTCACCAACCGAAAAAACTTGAAATTAAGCTTCTTAGTTCTGATCATGCCCCTGATCATGCCGTTATGCCTATCTGCCCAAACCTACGAGGTTACTGGGGCTGTAAAAGATAGAAATAATGAAGCTGTAGGTTACGCCAATGTCCTTTTGTTACAAGTATCTGATTCCACAGTAGTACAAGGAGCCTCCACCGATGATTCTGGGCGGTTTGTTATAACCAACGTGCAACCAAAAACCTATTTCATAAGAGCGAGTTATATCGGCTCAACCTCCAACTTAATAGCAGTAGATGTAAGGAAGAACACTTCCATTGGCTCCATTATCATTGAAGATAGTTCCATTGATCTTGAAGGAGTGGAAATTGTAGTAAGAAAACCTACGGTGGTCCGCAAATCAGATCGGTTGGTCTTTAACGTGGAAAATACGATTGCCTCCTTAGGCAATTCATGGGATGTGCTGAGGAAAACCCCTGGGGTGATCATGGTGAATGAGCAGCTGAAAATAAAAAACCAAACGCCAATAGTATATTTAAACAACAGGAAAGTTCAGCTCACCAATGCCGAGATTAAAAATTTATTGGAGGGAGTTTCAGGGGCAAACATCAAATCCGTTGAGGTGATCATGAACCCGCCAGCTAGCTATGATGCGGAGGGGGGACCTATTTTAAATATCATTACCAGTAAGAACATCACCCCAGGTTATAAAGGAAGTGTCAATGGGGATTTTATACAGGCTATTTTTCCAAAATATAATTTTGGTACCAGTCATTATTTCAAGACTGAGAAATTAAGTGTTTTTGCGAACTATTCCATAAGTCCCAGAAAGGAATACAAGGACAATAACGGGTATATAAACTTTATAGATGATAATGGGGTGTTTGCCAGGTGGCAGTCCACTTTTAATAGAACCACCAGATCTGCCGCCCAAAATGCAAATCTTATCCTGGATTATGCCATTGATGATAGGAATACGTTTAATATCACTTCCAATTTAGCGGTTTCCCCTAACAAGACTTTTGATAATATATCGGAGAACCTCATGCGGAATGCCCAGAATATGTTGGATTCCACGTTTATTTCAGCTAGTAAGCTAAACATTGACCAGGCCAATTTGGGGATAGACCTTAATTATGTACATACCTTTAAAAAAGAGGGGGCATCCTTAGCTTTGAATGCACATTACACTGATTATTATTTGGAACAAGATCAATTCGTGTCTTCCGATTATTTTGACAGCACCAATAATTTTACTAGGAATTTTAGTTTCTTGACCCAATCCAACCAAAATATTGAGATCTATACGGGACAGGCAGATTATTTAGACACCTTTGGTAAATTGTCCTTGGAGAGCGGCGCAAAATTTTCCAATATCAATTCAAGAAGTGGCCTTGATTATTTTAATGTGACGGGCAACACCCAAACCATGAATGTATCCTTGTCAGACATTTACGATTATGATGAGACGGTTTTTGCGGGCTATATCACTATGGTCCAGAATTGGGACAAATTCTCAATAAAAGCAGGATTGAGAGGAGAGCAAACCAATGTGGAAGGGAAGTCAATGAGCGTTGTTGAAACCAATGTGCAGGATTATTTTGAACTTTTCCCGTCTTTATATCTCCTTTATAACCAATCTGACAACCATTCATTTTCCTTTAATTATGGGCGCAAACTTAGCAGGCCCAAGTATCAGGACCTGAATCCGTTCCTTTACTTTCTAAACGAAAACGTTTTTAACCAAGGGAACCCCAATCTAAGACCCAACTTTAGTCATAATTTTAATTTTAACTACACCTACAAAGGGGAATATTTTCTGGACGTTTATTACAGGGATAATGGAAATTTTATAAGCACACTCAGTTTTCAGGACAACCAGAACCAGACCGTCAGGGAAGTACGGCAAAATGTACTAGAAAGTACCTCCTATGGATTCGATTTTACCTATATCAAATCCATCACCAACAATTGGTTCCTCATTGGCATTACCTCCTTATTTCATGAGGATGAAACCTTTTTGGCTATCGAAAGTGGAAATATCCCTGTGACCAATGAAGTGGAAGGGGTGTTTTTGTATTTAGGTAATAATTTGACGCTTTCCAAGGACGGAACCTTTACCGGGGAACTTGGTCTTAATTATATTTCTAAATTTCTCTTGGGATCCTATGTGATTTCGGAAACAACCAACCTCACCTTTGGGCTTCGTAAGACCCTTTGGAACAATAGGGCGACCATTTCCCTTTCCTCAGAGGATATTTTGGGCAAAGCCAATGGAACACTTACCTCTACCTATTTGAACCAGGACAATTCCTATTCGCCCAGGCCAGAAACTCAATTTATTCGTTTTGGGTTTGCCTATAATTTTGGAAATTTTCGGTTAAAGGACAGTAAAAGAACCATTGACAAAATAGAGCGGGATCGGTTGGAATCCAATTAAACTTCTTATGTAAGAGATATTTACTATTTTTGCATTCCAAAAACAGAAAAAGTTTTGCCAAAAATAGGAGATATTCAGCTGCCAGATTTTCCGTTGCTTTTAGCGCCAATGGAAGATGTTAGTGACCCGCCTTTCCGTGCCCTGTGCAAGGAACAAGGTGCAGATGTGGTGTATACAGAATTCATCTCATCGGAAGGTCTAATCCGTGATGCTGCAAAAAGTGTCATGAAATTGGATATTTACGAGAAGGAACGCCCTGTGGGCATTCAGATTTTTGGTGCTGAATTGGATTCCATGCTTCAATCCATAGATATCGTTGAAAAGTCCAATCCGGATATCATCGATATTAATTTTGGTTGTCCCGTGAAAAAGGTAGTGTCCAAAAATGCCGGAGCCGGTATTCTCAAGGACATTCCTTTAATGATAAAGCTTACGGAGGAAATGGTGAAACGCACCCACTTGCCCATTACCGTAAAGACAAGATTGGGGTGGGACAGTGATTCCATAAAAATAGTAGAAGTTGCCGAGCGCTTACAAGATGTGGGTATCAAGGCAATATCCATTCACGGCCGTACAAGAGTACAAATGTACAAGGGCAGTGCCGATTGGGGACCTATTGCAGCCGTAAAGAACAACCCTAGGATGCATATTCCCGTTTTTGGGAACGGCGATGTGGACTCCCCGGAAATGGCGATGAAAATGCGTGATGAATACGGGTTGGATGGCGCCATGATTGGACGCGCAAGTATAGGCTATCCGTGGTTCTTTAATGAAGTGAAGCATTATTTTAAGACAGGGACGCACAAGGCTCCCCCCACCATGGAAGAGCGGGTAGACGCGGCTCGCAGGCACCTGCAGATGGCCATTGACTGGAAAGGGGAAAAGCTTGGGGTATTTGAGACCAGAAGGCATTACACCAACTATTTTAAAGGTATTCCCAATTTTAAGGAATACAGAATGAAAATGGTGACCAGTGACCATGCAGTAGATGTTTTTGCCGCCTTTGATGAGGTAATGGAACTATTTGGAGACCACCAGTTCACAACTGTTTAAAAGATCAGGAAATCTCACTAAATTACGTTAGGGTCGGTTATACTGACTATTAATTCGATTAGCGAGCTATCAACTTTTTATTGATTCTACTACTGGCAATTTTAGAGGCGATGATGCCTAGGATGACGATGGTGGACAGTACGATTCCTACGTTGAGCAATTTATATTCCACTGGGTACGCCAAGGAAGGGGTTATTTTTAACCAACCAAAAACAAGTTGTGACCATACCAATAAGGAGGCCATTAGCACACCAATACAGCCGCCAACGCTTGTGACCAACACGCCCTGAACAAAATAGATGCGCCTCAATTCCTTAATGGTTGTCCCTAAACTGTATAAGGTTTTAGAATTTTGTTGCTTATCCAGGATCATCATAATTATTGCCCCCACTACATTGAAAAGGGCAATGATGAGCACCAGAGTAAAAATAAGATAGGTGGCCAAATTCTCGGTATTCAACATTTTATAGAGGGTGCTGTTGAGTTCCCTTCTATCCTTTAGGATAATGGCATTGGGAAATATTTTTTCTATCGCTTCCCGAGTTTGTAAAACATCCACGGTTTCATCGAGCCTGAAATTTATTCCAGAAACTTGGGTGCTGTCCTTTTCCAAAAGATTCTGCACCAGGGAAAGCTCTGAAAACACGTATTTTTTGTCCAGATTTTCCTCAATATAATAAATGCCGCTCACAACGAGCTCCAATTGGTTATAAGGCTTATTGCGAAGGGATTGTTGTGAGATAGAGCCCTTGCCTGGCTTTGGCGCCAATACGACCAAAGGGTTTCTATAATTGTTAGGGCTCAGTCCCAATAGATTGGCAATACCTATTCCTATGACCCCATGCTGCTGGTCTAATTCCCAGTTCCCAAAATAAATGGTACTATCCATGGAAGTGACATTTCCATAATTGTTGTCCACCCCTTTAATGTAGGCCACATGGCTTTTTTGACTGTGGGTAAGATAAACACGCTCCTCCAATTCTTTGGAATAAGAGGCTATTCCTGCAATGTTTTTCAGTTGGACTTCTTGATCGGTAGAAACGCTAAAAAATTTACCGGTAGCAGGTTGGGCCTTAAGGTCGGGATCTACGGTATTGCTAAAAGAAAGACTAAAAGTCTTAAGTCCCGCAAAGCCGGAAAGCACTATAAATAGTGCAGCAGAGCCGATGACGATGACCAAGAAGGTTATAAAGTTTATGATGTTTACCGCATTTTGGCTGCTTTTGGATCTAACATACCGCTGTGCGATGTAAAAGGAAAAATTCAATCTTAGGATTTTTTTCTTTTTTCCAATAGATCTGGATTGGAAATTGGGTTTTCCTCTCCCTTCAAGGATTTTTCAATATTGTCTATGTATTCCAAGGAATCGTCCAAGTAAAAGGAAAGTTCTGGAATCCTTCTCAATTGGTGCCTTGTACGTTGTGCCAATTCATGTCTTATCAAGGATTGGTTACTTTTCATTCCTTCCAACAATTCCTTAGCATCTTTGGTCGGGAATATGCTCACATATATTTTGGCCATGGACAGGTCTGTCGGGACGCTTACTTTTGATACTGAAATCAACGTTCCTCTCAACCCTCCATCAATCGCTGCGCGCTGTAGAATATCTACAATATCCTTTTGGATAACGCCTGCTATCTTTTTTTGTCGTTGTGTTTCCATGGGACAAAAATACACACAATATGTGTATTTTAGCGCTATACTTACCAGATACTGACATAAATTAGTGATAAATGAATAAAATTGAGCATTTGGGAATTGCCGTAAAGGATTTGAAAACCTCCAATATCCTGTTCGAGAAATTGTTGGGGGCCCCCCATTACAAGATAGAGGACGTGTTGTCTGAAGGGGTAAAAACTTCTTTTTTTAAGGTGGGCCCCAACAAAATAGAGTTGCTGGAGGCCACCAATGAGGATAGCCCTATTGCCAAGTTTTTAGAAAAGAAAGGTGAGGGGATTCACCATATAGCTTTTGAAGTAGATGATATTATTATGGAGATGGAAAGGCTTAAGGCGGAGGGATTTACAATACTCAATGAAGTGCCAAAAAAGGGGGCCGATAACAAACTGGTGGCCTTTGTACATCCCAAAACCTCCAACGGGGTATTGGTAGAGCTCTGTCAGGAAATAAGAGAATAATTTCCATTATGCGTTTAGGGTGCGATTTTGCTTGCAACGTATAAAAATAAATAGTAATATTGCATCCGCAATTTGCGGGTCCTATAGCTCAGTTGGTTAGAGCACCTGACTCATAATCAGGTGGTCCCTGGTTCGAGCCCAGGTGGGACCACATCAATCAGAAAACCCATACCATCAGGTGTGGGTTTTTTCATTTTCGGAAACAAAGCAGGGCTTACCCTGGCTTTTGTTCGGAAATGAAAGAAAAGATTCGCGCGTGCGAATTGAAGTTTTCTATTTGCAGGAGTGGTCTTTCTCTGGTCCATGAGCATGGCGAACTAACGCAGGTGGGACCACAGAAATTGAATCCAATCTAGTCTTCTAGGTTGGATTTTTTTGTTTCAAGGCCAGTGCTAAGACCGCCACAATAATCGTCCCAAAGAACAGGTTTTTCAAATAGGAATAGATTGTTTTCCTGTCATAGTGGTTTTAAAGGTTGCGGGTTTAAACTATTTCCTAAATAGCAATATGGAAACCTTTTTTGGGGAATGGAGAGTCTCACTGAAGGCTATTTAAATTGATTTAAATATGGAAACCATTTGTAGATTTGCCCCTTATGTTAGTCATTTTTTTAACAAAATGTGCGAATAAGCCTACCTAAAGGCTTCACAGTCATGGTTATTCAAAAGACCTGTTCCTCTTCCTTGACCCTTTTAAGAAAAAAACTACCCCAGCTTTTGGATTGCTGGAGTAGTTTACTTCCTATTAAAGCCGAGTGCATAGGTTCCAATGTCGTTCTAACGAACCTTGTTTTGGGATATCTTATAAATGACATTACTACCCCCCCCGGTCACATAGATATCACCAGAAGGCCCAACGGCTACCGCATCAAAAAAGAATGTCGCAGGAGCACCACCATCTATACCTCCTGTATCAAATTCAAGTCCTTCTGCAAGTGTGGTTTTGATTATGTTGCTTCGATCTGAAAAGTCGAATCGCAGGAGACTGGAAGTCCCTGTTTCTACTACCAGTAATCTTCCTTCGTGGTCGAGTGCCAAGCCTTCCGGTTTGGAAAGTCCTTCTGCTACTGTAAACTTGGTAGGCGGTTCGGTACTGAGATCAACCTCATAAATATTACCGGTATTATAATCCGCGGCCCAAAGCTTTACCCCGTCCGAAGCCAATCCGCTTGCCCCGAGTTCCACTACTGGGATTGCTTCGCCTTGTTTGACGATGCCACCAGCGAAGAAATCAGAGATATATATATCACCATTGACACGTACAGCATCAATGGGAGCGAGCTGTGGAATAATCGGCCCGTAGTTGATATTTTCGGGATCTTCCTCACCGGAAGGATCCCAGACTTGCACAGCCCCACTAAACCAGGACGAGACCACTATTTTGTCACCATCAGGCGAAAGATTCATCGGTAAAATAAGAGATTCCGGTCCTTCGGGAATCAAAAAGCCCTTGAACTGCTCCAATTGACGGCCGTTCGTTCCATTGAATTTTCGCAAATTAAAGAGATCGGCTTCATATAGGACCTCCTGGTTGTTTGCACCTTCCATAGCTACTAATCCCTGAGGCCGAATGATCCCGCCAGGGCTGAGGAACCGTGGTTGTCCATTGTCCAAGATCTCCGCAACCCAACCTTCGTCGTTATTGGTCATATACAGGCTGCCATCGTCGTCGAAGGTCATGTTGTCCAGGCCTGGGTCCAGTGTACTGATCAGAGTTTTATCATCCTCTTCATCCGGGTTTACCTTAAAAAATTTTCCGGCCTGATCTAGAACATACAACATCCCGTCCGGACCAAATTTGGCCGCGGCAGGGTTGAACAGGTCTGAAGGTCCAAACGGGTCGCCTGCCACAATTCGTATCCTTTCATCGGCTAATCCGGCTAATAAGGCGCCTAGAAAATCTGGAAATTCGGATCCCGTAGCAAAAGCGTCTATGTCAATCGCTATAACGGCATTTAAGGCAAACAGGGGACCGTATAACCAAAGTCGTCCGTTTTCCCAACGGGTATCAAAGGAATTGAAAAATCCAAGGCAGAAACCGCCGGGGCATAAAATGATAGGTCTGGGCTCAAGGGTTTCTGGGTTTAATTCATATATCCCGTCTCCCAAGAAGTCTAAGGCTACAAAAAGCCGAGGCTTGCTTTCCGGATCATTCGGGTTGGGTTCAGAGAAGCGGACCGGGTTAACGCCCGGTGCAACCTCTTGATACCCCTCAAGTGAGCCATCCGGAGTTATTTTACCCACGAATCCAGTTAATATATCCGTATAGTAAATGTACTCTCCATCCGGGCTGAAGACAAGATCATCGGGACTATTCACGAATTCTGATAACCGCCGAATAATCTTGCCGCTGTTCTTGTTCATTACGGTAATGTTCTGTCCTGAAACACTGGCGACATACAAATTACCATCAGGTCCTACATCTAAACCGTTGGCGCCATTTAAAGAAGCTCCCTCGACCAGGGTCTTTAAAACAGATTTGTTGGACTTCGCATTGGTCGCCTCCAGATTATCAGCCTCCAGATCCAGCTCAGGGCTGCAGGAAAAGATCATCACAACTAGTGCCAGTACGGCCAGATAAGAAATTTTTTTTAGATTACTTTGAATTTTTACTTTCATAATTTTGGATTTTAGGTTACATTCTTAAAGCGTTAAGACCCATTGAAAATGAGAAAAAACAAGTATTAAATAATTATGAAGGGAACTAAACTAAGCGAGTTAATTTTTAAGGTAGGGGATTAATCGGATCTTTACAGTAATACCGGGACGAACATTTTGTTATAATGTCCGAGAAGGAGTAAATATTTACCGGGGATTTAAATTATATCAAAATTTTCATTTTCAGAAAGAAAGTGGGGTCTACCCTGGATTTAGTTCAGAAATGAAAGAAAAGATTCGCGCGTGCGGATCGAAGTTTTACATTTGTAGGAGTTGACTTTCTCTGGTCCATGAGCATGGCGAACTAACGCAGGTGGGACCACAGAAATTCAATCCAACCTATTTAACTAGATTGGTTTTTTTTGTTTACTTCAACTTAATTCTTTAGACTCTCTTCCGCCATGTTCACCAGCTGCCAATATGGAGGCAAATAATGATTTTCAGCTTTGAAGGCATTAGCTTTTAATACGGTGGCGGATTTGCAACGTTTAAACCGGTCTACAAAATCATTGTTCTTTAATGCGGTCACAGCGCCCATTCCTTCGGGGATAGCGCCTTCTTTTCCTATGACATTGAGAAAAAATGAATATCCTTTAACAACTCTTGCGACAGGCAGCATCCACATATTGTAATCGAGTTTTGCGCCTTTATTGGCACGGTCCAACAAGGCATCCATAACCGCATTGTCCAAATGATCCTGAAAAAGAATTTCTTTATCCCTCCATTCAGCTACAACACTTAGCTTTGGATCGTATTCTAGATCAGATGGCATTTGGGTCACGAAATTTTCCACTCCAAACGTATGAAGCCAATCAAAAACTCCATTTGATGAGATGGTAGACTCGTTCTCCCATAAGTCAATTCCATATTTTTTGTAGGCATATGATCCTACTTCAGAGCAGAACATAGCGGAAGAATCGTAAAAGTCCATTTTAAAGTCATAGGGAATATGTCTTGTTTGGGATTCATTGAAAATATAGAGCGATGCCTCATGTGGGAGCATAGGATTGGCGGTTATCTGTGCCAAATCTGCCCTTGGCCTCATGACCATAAACCTAAGTTTCTTGTCTTTTAAATACTCCTCCAATGTGGCTATAGCCACACCTTTTTCTATATGGGCTTCCACCAAATAGGGATCGTTTGTCTGTTTATCTATATATATAATTGCCACGTGTGAAAAATTTCCCGGCAAATCATTTCCTCTAGAAATAAATGCCGAAACTTCTGCTCCGCCTCGGCTGACCAGTAAATCACCGCTATGTACTTTTATTCCCAATATAGTAGCAGATGGAGTGGCGGAAGGTTCGTCCGAAACAAACATAGTGGAGACAAACTGATCATCGCTGGACTGTAGTAAAATTTCCTCCACAGTAGCTCTCATGCCATAAAGTATCCGGTAGGTGAGATTACGGGCGCTGGCCTTGTCGTTATCCCAAAAACGGGAATCAGATTTTAACTTTTTCCGTACCTGGTTATAATAACGAATATGCCAATCCGTTTTGTTTTTCTGTGCGGCAATCAATGGAGCTATCTGGAAAAATCTGTCCTCTATAATTTCATAAAAACCATCATCTGGCAGTGATGTTTTCTTTTCGTTTACAAGTAGGATACTGTCTGCTTCCATGGACAATTTCAACACTATGGAATCCAGAGTTTTATCTGGCATATTTTTCGCTTCGAGAAAATTACGTTCCAATGTTTTCCAAAGCTTGTCCTGGTCCCACGTAAAAGGATTTTGTGATGCCTTTTCGGGAGTAATTTTATTTTGGGGCATGGGAATAAGAAGTAGAAAGTACACCCCAATAAGTAGCAGTAAAAAAGCAAAAAATTTCTTCATAGTGTTTTCTGTACTAAAGCAGTTCACTGCTGTCCATCTAGTAAATATAGGTTATTTGGAGACTAATGGTCCATGTGGGCCCTATTATGGGTGAACCTCGTAATAATCAACTGCAAATGTCACAAATAGGTATTGAAACTGAATTGTCTGCAATACCTGTCAAAGTAGGTTATCTTTTTTCTAATTTTCGACTATGGTAACCATCCAATTTAAATACCAAGAAGCCCAATACCAGATTCAAAAGGCCAAGACCGGTTTCCAGGGGTTGGGCAAAAACCAAATATAGGAGGACCCATAAGCTCAGAACCAGGAAAGTGATTTGTGGAATAGGGAAAAAAGGGCTTCTAAATCCACTTTTGGTCGTGTTCTTTCGCCTTACCGCGAAGACCCCGGCCACCGCTAAGGCAGCAAATAACTGAAGTACAAATCCGCTGTAGATCATTACCTGCTCAAATGTTCCTGTGAATAACAACACAAGGGTAATGGCAGTTTGTAGCCATATAGCGCGCAAAGGAACCTTGTTTTTTGTCTTTTTTGAAAACCACCTCCAAAGGCCATGATCCTCGGCCATAACCTGGGTTACCCTGGGACCAGCCCATACCATGGCGCTGATACTTGAAATGAGCATTAAGGCTATTCCATAACTGATGAGCGCCCCACCCTTTTCACCAAATAGGGAGATAGCGGTTATCTGCCCAATCTCCAATTGTCCCTGTATGGCTTCCAACGGATTTTGCCTCAAGAATACAAATGTCAATAACACATAAAGGACACTTACCAATACGGTTCCCAAGAGAAGGGCTCTGGGCAAATTTTTATGGACATCCTGGATTTCATCCACAATGTAGGCCGCGGCGTTCCAGCCGGAATAGGAAAAAGTGACATATACAAAGGATACTGCAAATGATGGTAGGATAATTTCTTCTTTCCAGCTATCATCCCATAGAAACGAGGAATGCACAGGAGTCTGTGTTAAACCAAAATAGAGGAACAACACAATCAGGAAGATTTTTAAAAGGGTCGTGGAATTTTGGATAGTGCTACTCCTTTTAATGCTGATGGAATGCATAAAACTGATGGTCAAAATTGTCAAGAAGGCCAAGGCCATATCAGGAATTCCAAGATAAGGCCCTATATATTCTCCCAAGGCCATTGCAGACAAGGCTATGGGAGCTGAGAATCCTACCGTAAGTGAGACCCATCCAGATAAATATCCAAGAAGGGGGTGAAACGCTTTTGAAAGGAAATGGTATTCCCCGCCCGAGCGCACCCAATGAGTTCCCAATTCTGCGTAGCTCAACGCCCCACACAGTGCCATCAAGGCCCCTAAGGTCCACAATACAAGGATAGACCAGGTATTTGTGGTGTCCACCAATTGAAACCCTAAACTTGTGAATATTCCCGCGCCTATCATATTGGCAACAACAATGGCTGTTGCGGTGGACAACCCTATGGAATTAGGCTTGTTCATAAGAATTGATAGAGTTCATTAAAATTAAAAATAAAACAAGAGGTGGCCGAACTAAGCTCGCTATCACAGGTCTTGTTCGTGATGGAAGAAACACTACAAAAGTGTTGGTCCAATTTTCAGGCTTTGGAAACTAACCGATTCTAAAAGGAATACCTATGACATTCATCAGGGATATCAACTTAATTTCCAAGGCTTTTAACTCAAAAGACCACCCAGCCCAAAAACGGATTTCATTTGCGGAAGTGCCCATTGTAAAAATTTATCACAGTCTGTCTTCATCTCAGTTTCTTATGAGGCCATAACTACGGGGATATGATTCGCTTCCAGTAATCGGAAAGATCATTGAGCATTTCTTTGGCCAAGTGTTCAATTTCCTTTTTTTCTGCCTTCCTATTTTTCAATTGAAAATGTAGGATTTGAGGATTATCTATGGATTTTCCAATTTGGGATACGATAAAGACTCTGGCATAATCCGCAAATTGGTTTTCAACAACGGCACGGCTCAAGTCCATTGCCAGGTAGTTGTAAATTTTACCGATATGGCTTACCGGGTTTTTGCCAGAGGTCGCCTCCAAACTCATAGGTTGGTAGGGAGTAATCAATCCGTTGATACGATTGCCCCTGCCCACCTGTCCGTCATCACCATGTTCGGCACTTGTGCCAGTCACCGTAAGGTATACGCTCTTACGATGGTAGTCGTCCGCTGTATTGATGTAAATAGTTGAACCGGATAGATGTAAACTTGAGGATACAAATACCCTTACCTGTTCTATTTTGGTGATGTAATCGTTCAAATCAGCAATGTATTTATCCACCATGGCCATGGCGATGGTAAAATAATTTGTAGAAAGATCTTTAACGCCCATTACTTTAATGTCTTCCCCTATAAAGGGAAATCTGTTTTTTGTACTTGGGGCATTCAATAATTGCTCAATACGTATAATTTGGTCTTCCAAAACGGTAGTGGGATAGTATCCTGCACCGAAAGAAGTATCATTGGCCAAGGGGATTTTACCTTTTCCGAAACGGCTGAATAGTTCAACCAAATCCGCACTTCCAGGACGTATTTTAGATATAATATCAATCCCTTTTGAAACATCAAGGTGGCGGATATTTTTTTGTATCCATTTTTTTGCGGTTTCAACGGCAATATCTTCAACAGGAATTTTTTTGTCCATGATTTGGGAAGTGGCCCTACCGGCAATAATCAGGGAAATAGGTTGAATTATTTCTCCACCTCCATAGGAAGGTTTAGATTGTCCCCCAATCAAAAGGGCCTTATCCACATTATAGTGCATTATCGCCCCAAACTCTTTGATATAATAGCGGCAGAGTTCCGTTGAAATTTGCTCGGTGATCTCATCGCATATGGTGTCTGGGTGACCAATTCCTTTTCGTTCGGCCATTTCAATGCTGTCATCTACAAGGTTCCCTATGATGATGTTATTGGTCATTTTAATTCTTCCAGGTATTTTATTTGCTCAATGCCCCACATTTATGATAGTGGGCATTTCTATTATTACGTTTCTAGAGATTGTCAGTCTCAATCCTGTTTTTTCTCTCTGGTAAATGGCACAAAGCGTACGGCCATCAGATTTTGGGTTGTGATTTTATTTTTCTTCTTTTTTGCCAATACCAATTGTCTGATCGCATTATAAGGACCTACAGGAATTATCATCCTCCCCCCATCTTTCAATTGATCTAATAAGGGCCGGGGAATTGAATCTGCTCCCGCAGTGACCATAATGGCGTTAAAGGGTGCTTTTGCCGGCCAGCCATGATACCCATCGCCCCATTTTACGGTAACATTTGTATAGCCCAACTCTTTTAATCGGTCTTTGGCGGTTTTCGCAAGGTCTTTTATAATTTCAATGGTATATACAGAGTCCACAATTTTGGCCAGTACTGCTGCCTGATATCCCGAACCTGTGCCAATTTCCAACACCCTGTCGCCTGATTTTAGCTGAAGGACTTCAGTCATAAAGGCAACGATATACGGCTGTGAAATGGTCTGGCCATTTCCAATAGGCAAGGGGCCGTCTATATATGCGTGCTCCTGCATGTTTTCAGGTACGAACAGATGTCTAGGAACATTCGTCATGGCATCAAGTGTTGCGAGATCTTTTATGCCCCTGGCTTGTAGTTGCGATTTTACCATTTGCTCCCTTTTGGTAGTATAGTCATCTTGGGCAAATCCGATCGACAAGGCCAAACATAGGATAGCTGAAACCAACTGTTTTGCCATTGTAACCATTTGCCCCAAGGTAGTCCTAACTTGCTCGCTGCGGTCCATCACCAAAGTATTCCAGATCATAACTTTTCTTGGCTTTACCATCAGTAACTTTTGATTTTATTATTGTGTTTTTCAACCTGAAATAGACACCTGGTATATTAAGAAGTTTATGCTTCCAGAACTATGATATGCATCATATTGACTCTTGTTTTGTCCATAGGACCCAACAGTGCCATTATTTTTACACTTCCTTGGTTTTCAGTAAAATTTGCTCTATTCCAAATTACTGAAAGTCCATACCATAGCTATTTCTGTACCACCAAAAGAACCAAATGGTTGATAATCCATACGGTACAAAAAAATCTTTCGGAGCTGCTCGAAGGAATTTAGTGCCTAGGCATCATCAGTATTTTTGCATATCGGTTGAACAGGAGTATAAGAAGTTATCCAGGACGGAAGGGGTAAGCAATAGGAAATAAAATGTTATGATGTTTTTGGAAAGAAGACAATCGCCTTTTAGAGAAGAACTAGAGAAATAGCCCTATCACAAATGGTTTGTAGCGTATAAGTATGACTGAGGAGCTTAATTGGAAGCTACGCCATTTTTAAAATTATTGAGGGAGGAAGCGAACGAGTGACCCACCTCATTGAAAAAATCTTTTGGGAATACCTCAAAGAACATCACCACCAGTAGGGTGATAGCGATCAACATGATGCCAATACTAATTTTATCGATTACTGTTTTTGTATGCGTATCCATGGCTAGGGTTTAGTTTCCACAAGATAACGAATATAAGCGGGTTTAACAAATATTTAAGAAAATAGAGGCTCGGAACAATTCTTAAACTCTACTCCTCATTAAGATATATTTCGGTATAGGGGATCAATTTATCTGATCAAAAAATACCTTCTTTCAATGCTGTAGGTCTTTATCCTTTTATCAATCTTGGACTTTTGGAAGGTAATGGGGTCTGCTTTTATCCCGAGGACGGTCCTTAATTTAAAGTTGATTTCCGCGATCAGTTTATTTTTAATTTTTGTGTTATGCGCAAAATTTAGGTTTTTGTTCTCCACCAGATCCATAAGCTCCTTGGAGTTCACTTCGTCATCAGAGCGCAGTAGTAGATTAATGGCCGCAATGGAATTCTCATCCATATCAAACTTGTTGTTTTTGTAGGACAGTCCTTTTAAGGACACAGTTATTTTATTTCTTCCCAGATACCATCTTCTTGTAAGAAATAAGAGTAAACTGATCCCTAAAGTGGATAATACCCCTAATAGGACAGAAGAGTGGGCGGTATTGGTGTCGTAAAATTCCCGTTCACTGATCAGGTCTCCAAAAAACTCTTCTTCCGGAATTACAGTAAGCTGAAAGTGATTCGGTTGTTGGGGATTCCAAATAAAACAATAAAAAGCTCCCTTAAAATAATAGGAGTTCAGAAGAGCAACTATATTATTATTTACAGATGTCTTTTTATATAATTTTAAGGTATTGTCAATGATATCTACCACATAAATATTATCATCCTTGTCGTCTAGATATATATGTTTATTCCCAAAGGGGATTGATTTACTGAACCGGCTTAAATCAATGTTGCCATCCCCTAACTCCTGCCAAGAAGCGGCATTGGTGTTGAATTTAAAAACTTTGTGGCTGGGGTAAAATTGTTCGGGGTTATAATCATCCATAGCAATGCCTCCAAAAATATAGATATCATCTTCCACGTTGGTTACCCATGAATCTTGGGTACCTTTCGGTAGTATTTTGCTGCTGGAAGGTGCTACCATCTGCCATTCTGAAGAGGGCTTGTCATAATAGGTAAAAAAATTTCTTTGGGACCAAAATCCATACCCCCCATATCTGTAAATGCTGTCCTTGTGGACAAACACTGTGGAATTAATTTGCATCTTATGGGTAAAGGAACGATCCTTTCTAATGAATTTGTTGTCGGTGTATTCAAACAACCTGCCCCCTTTGTATTCTACAAAATAAATGTTGTCGCCTATTGATATTGGATGGAAATCATAGATAAAATTTTCTTCTGGAACCAGCAGTGGGATCTTGCGTACTTTTTTTTGCTTATCAAGTTTTACGATGTAGACACTATCTGGCTGAAATAAATACAATTCTGATGTGCCCTCATTTAAAAGCACTTTTTTTAGTGGGTGAAAATTCCCTATATCCATGGTCTGGGAGTAGGAACAAAAACACGCCAACAGCCATAAAAAAAATAGTTGCTTCATATTGCAATATAATGTAAACCTGCTTTTAACCTATTAATTTTACTGCATATAATCTAAAACGTCCCCAAATGAATACTGTATTTTTTATTTCCATACCCCTTATCAAAACCAAGGTCACTGACAGGGTTTTTAGAAAAGGGGGAGTTGTTGAATTGAAAAGTGGCCGCAACATATTTAGAATTATGAAAATCATAGGTTGTATATGTTTGATTTTTTTAGTGTTTTCATGTTCTGATAGATGCAACTATCCCGATTGTGGCAGAGTGGTGGCGGGGTGGATGAAATGCACAGACGCTCCCAAATCACTGTCCATTTATTGCAAGGGAGAAGCCATACAATTTGATGAGGGGGATTATTGCAGTCAGGCCCATGCGGAAAACCATAATAAAGAAGAGGTCGGTTGGCTATTGGATTAATGCCACATGCGAGATATGGGACACCAATGATAAAGTAATGCACCTAAAGCCAAAGAACATTTTTGGGTTTAAAGGCGATGGTCGGTTTATCTAAATAAGATCAAGACAGCTCCTATGGCGGTCAATAACAGAATCATTTTTCGGTAATGTTTATCCTTGATAATTTTCACTAACCGGATGCCCACAAAAAGCCCCAATAAGATACCTGGCAATAGTTTGAGATTAACCATCAATGTTTCTGTGGTAATCGTTTCCCAAACAATAATGTGAAAGGGCAATTTAAATAGGTTGACAATAAAAAATAGCCAGGCCGCTGTCCCTATAAATTCATTTTTAGGAAGGCGCATTGCTAAAAAGAAGATATTGGAAAAGGCGCCGGCCAAATTCCCGATCATGGTGGTGATACCTGCCAAAATTCCAATGAATCCTCCAAACGCCCAATGGGTGGGTACCGCTTTAGATTTCCTTTGATCCCACCAATACATCATGAGCACGCTGCCCAAAATAATACCGGCCATCCCTATTTTAAAGATTTTTTGTGGCAAGTCCTTTCCAATGATAACACCAATAATAACACCAAGCACCATCCAGGGCAGTAAGCGGATGATGTAGCGCCATTGGGTATGCCTATGGTAGTATATAACCGCAAATATATCCCCAACAACAAGAAGGGGGACCAATAGGCCTGTAGATTCCTTTGCGCCAAAAGCGAGGGCCATAAGGGTGACATTGATGATGGCAATCCCTTTAATGCCCGCTTTGGAGATCCCTATCACGCAAGCTGCGGTGATGGCGAGAACCCAAGAGGTGGTTGTAATATCCAAGGTTGAAAGGATGATTATAGTGGAAGTTTGATGCACATCAAAAATAACCTAAAAATAATGAACAGGTCACGTCCTTCAAAATAGACTGCTATGAATGAAAACAAGAAGGGTTTTAGGAAATGGTCTAATTAGTGCCAAAGGCCCAATTGGTAAATTTTGGAAAGACTTTGGCCCAGGTCTTTAAATTGTGTTTTCCACCATCCAATTCCACATAGGTAATATCACCAGGAAAGGAGTAGCCCTTTTCCTGAAGTTCTTTGATGACGTCGGTAGTATCGTCGATAGAATCTATGATGCCATTATTGTTCCTGTCTGCCGTCTCGTCCTCCGTTCCGCATTGGAACCAAAATTTAAGATGGGGGTTGTAGGTACCTTTTTTAACAACATCCAACACAATACGGCTTCTGTCCGCAACATCATTGACAGTGTAGGCTTTGTTGCGCCACCAAAATGATCCACTAAAAACCCCTACTTTTCCAAAATATTGGGCGTTGTTGTAAACGATATCAAATGCAGATAAGCCACCTAAGGACATACCGCAGTACACCCAATCCTGGGCATCTTTGGAAACCTTAAATTCGGCCCTCAAAAAAGGGATGAATTCCTCTATCAAGAATTTAGAATAATTTATGGCCCTAGCACCGCGGCCCTTGAAATCTGGGGAAGATGCTGTGCCGTATTCTTGAATGCGATTGTTATTGGCCTCTATACCGACATACACGAAAGGTTTGCCTGTCTTTGAAGAAAATGCAGAAGGAAGGGTCTTCTCCAACTCCAAATTCACAAAATCCTGCCCATCGTTCATCAATAAAACAGGGAAGGGCGTTTCGGAATCCTTGTAGTGAGGGGGGGCGACCAATCTAAAAGTAACCTTCCTACCCAAATATTTTGAATAGAGATTTCCTTTTAATCCAATAAATTCACTTTCAAATTGCATTTTTTCTTCTAAGGGTCTGCAAGTATACCAATTACTTAAAAAACCATTGCAATAGATGCGTGATTGTAAGCGTTTTTTAACATTTTTAAAGTATATTTAACTCTATGGCAGAAATTCAATACATTCAATATTATTCTAACACATTAGATAGAAACATCAACCTAGAAGTGACTGGACACTGGGGATATCCTATTTTATTGTTCCCTTCCTCGGGAGGTTCTTACACCCAAAATACTGATTTTGGGCTCAATCAATCCGTGATGCAATTTATTGAGCAGGGCCGGATCAAACTCTATAATGTGGAGACGCTTGACATGCTTACATTTTATGATGACCATTTGGCTTCGGAAATAAAAATACAACGGTATGAACTGTACATGAAATTTCTCCAAACGGAATTGATTCCGTATATTCAAAATCAATGCAACACCGAACGAATTGCTGTTGGGGGCTGTAGTTTTGGAGGATATCACGCAGGAAACACTGCCTTCAGATTTCCAGATCTGGTCTCCCATCTCTTCTCCATGTCAGGGGTTTTTAATATTCGGAATTTTACGCCTCTCTCTGATGATATGGCCATATATTTCAATTGTCCGGATGAGTTTATGCGCAATGAAGAGCCTTGGAAATACAATCATGTGGAGATTGTGCTGAGCACCTCGGATTGGGACAGTTGCCGGCCAAAAAACCTGCACATGTCGCACGTATTAAATGAAAAGGGCATACATCATTGGTACGATGAAAAAAAATGGATAGAGCACGATTGGCCACTTTGGAAAATGGCATTTCCAGAATATGTGGAACGTTTCTTTTAAATGTATAATGCAAACTAAAAATATAGATTATGGTTAAGAAAGTGGGAATATTGTTTGGGATGGAAGACACCTTTCCTTGGGAATTTATAAATAGGGTCAATGAATTAGGTAATGGAAAGGTCGTTGCCGAACCAGTAAAAATCGATAAGGTACAACAAGGTATTGATTATGGATATCATGTTATTTTTGATAGGATTTCCCAAGAAGTTCCTTTTTATAGAGCTTACTTAAAAAATGCTTCCTTGATGGGGACAACTATCGTCAACAATCCATTTTGGTGGAGTGCAGATGAGAAGTTTTTCAATAACTGTTTGTCTATACAATTGGGGGTTCCTGTACCAAAAACCATTCTATTGCCGTCCAAAGAAAGACCGGATGATACTTCAGAAAAGTCGTTTCGAAACTTGGAAGCGCCATTGGATTGGGATTATATATTCAATTATATTGGATTTCCGGCCTATATGAAACCGCACTCAGGTGGAGGTTGGAAAAATGTATACAGGGTTGACAATCCGGATGATTTTTTCAACAAATATGGGGAAACGGGTCAGTTGGTGATGATGCTGCAGGAAGAAATCGTTTTTGAAGATTACTACAGGGTTTATTGTTTGGGCCAAAAATATGTTCATATTATGCCTTACGAGCCTAGGAACGAACCTCATTTGCGATATGCTACCACGCCTAAAACAACTGGGGCCGAGCACAAAAAGTTAATGAAAACAATCCATGACTATACCTTATTGCTGAACAAGGCTTTGGGATATGATTTCAATACGGTTGAATTTGCGGTTCGCAACGGAGTGCCTATTGCCATAGATTTTTGCAACCCTGCACCTGATGCTGATGTAAATTCAGTGGGACAGGAGAATTTTGAGTGGATTGTGGAACATTCCGCAAAACTGGCCATTGAGATGGCCAATGCGCACAAGCCCAAACAAAACAATAGTAGTTGGGGGACCTTCGTCCAGAATGCTGTGGCACCGCCAAAAAAAGCACCAATAAAAAGTTCTCTTAAGTCGGCCTCTGAGGCAAAAAAGACAGTAGTGAAAAAAGCGCCTGCAAAAGGTAAGGGTGTGTTGGCAAAGACGGTGAAGCCGGCTGCTAAAAAAGCAGCGCCCAAAAAGGCAGCCCCAAAAAAGGCAACAAAAAAATAAACTCGGGTCCATATCTAAATTACAGATAGGACGCGCACATCTAAATTTATTAAGGCATTAATTCTATGAAAAAGTTCACACTGGGAATTGAGGAGGAATTTCAAATTTTGGATAGCGATACGCTTACCTTACGATCGCACATGTCCAAAATTTACGAAGGGGGAAAGGTGCTCCTAAAGGAACGGATCAAGGAAGAAATGCATCAGGCCGTAGTTGAAATGGGCACCAATATTTGTGAAAATATACAAGAAGCCCGGGATGAAGTCTCCTATTTAAGACAACAGGTCATAGAATTGGCCGGGGCTGAAGGACTGAAGGTGGCTGCGGCAGGGACCCATCCCTTTTCGCATTGGAGTGATCAATTGATTACTCGCGATCCAAGGTATGATGCCCTTATTGAAGAAATGAAGGATGTGGCCAGGTCCAACCTAATTTTTGGGTTACACGTTCATGTGGGAATTCCAAGTCGGGAAGAAGGCTTACAGATAATGAATGTGGCACGTTATTTCCTGCCGCACCTTTACGCCTTGTCAACCAACTCCCCTTTTTGGGAGGCCAGGGAGACCGGATTTAAGTCGTACCGATCCAAAATATTTGACAAATTTCCCCGAACCGGAATACCGCCATACTTTTCCAGCGTGGCCGAGTACGACAAATTTGTGGATATCCTTGTAAAAACAAACTGCATAGACAACGGCAAAAAAATCTGGTGGGATATTCGTTTGCACCCATTCTACCCAACGGTGGAGTTCAGGATCTGTGATATGGTACAGACTGTAGATGAGGTTATCTGCATTGCCGCCATTATGCAATGTATTATTGCAAAACTACACAGGCTGCACCAGAAGAACCAAAGCTTTAGATCGTACCGTAGGGTGTTGATCAACGAGAACAAATGGCGGGCCGCTAGATGGGGCATGGATGCCAAACTGATCGATTTCGGTAAGGAAGAAGAAGTGCCTTTTGAAGTATTGATACAGGAACTTTTGGAGTTTATAGATGATGTGGTGGATGAATTGGGATGCCGCAAAGAAGTTAATTTTGTGTACCAAATGTTGGAACAAGGATCTGGAGCCGATAGACAGCTTAAGGTCTTTAATGAAACCAATGACTTAAAGGAGGTTATCAAATATGTAGTAGACCAAACTTCCAAGGGATTATAATTTAATCTGGTTTTCAGAAAGATAAGAAGTAAAATGAGTAATTTTGCCCTCTTGAAAAAGAAAGATCTAATGAAGATGAACTATAATATTGCTGTGCTCGATTTGAATGCCGGTCAATTGAACGAGGGTATGCGCTGCATTAAGAAGTTGGTAGAGCAATTTTTATCACAAGAAGATATAAATGGCCAATACACGGTATTTGATGTCCGCAATGCCATAGAATTACCAGATATTACAGATTACGATATTTTTATCTCATCAGGCGGCCCTGGCGCCCCCTTTGTTGCAGATGAAAAATGGGAACAACCATTTTTTGCCTTTTTGGATGCAGTTTTGGAGCATAATGCGCAACACCAGCATAAAAAACACTTGTTTTTAATATGCCATTCCTTCCAATTGGCATGTTTGCATTGGGATTTGGCCAAAGTGACCAAACGTAAGTCCACCTCCTTTGGAGTTATGCCTGTCCACAAGACCAAAGACGGACTAACAGAGCCCTTGTTCGAAGGGTTGATGAACCCATTTTTTGCCGTGGATTCCAGAGATTATCAAGTGATAAAGCCCAAATACAGCAAATTGGAAAAGTTTGGGGCAAAAATATTGTGCAAAGAAAAGATTAGACCACATGTAGCCCTGGAAAGGGCTGTTATGGCCATACGCTTCTCCAAAGAAGTATTTGGGGTCCAATTTCATCCGGAAGCCGATTCTGAAGGAATGTTGAAATATTTCCATAGGGAGGATAAAAAAGCATTGGTTATCAAGCACCATGGAAAGAAAAAATACCAAAATATGCTGGAACACCTTGAGGATGAGGACAAAATTGTGAGAACACACAACACCATGATCCCTGCTTTTCTAAAGCAGGCGGCCTTGTCCCTTAAGGAATCAAAACTACTGCCTATATGATAAAAAAGGTTCGCGAAACGTTTAATGAAAATTACAAACAGGAGTATTACGACAATCTCAAAAATGATCTGGCAAAATCATTTGGCGAACCATGTGCATTCCGAATCTCGGAAACACCTTTTTTCATTGACAAAGAGTTAAAAAAAGAAGTTTTCGATGCGTGCGATACCATCATAGAACAATTGTGGAAGATCGACTTTGAGGAGATTCGGGAAAAATTTATCCCCAAAAAATTACAATCTCCATCGGTACTGGGAAAACCCCATTTTCTTGCGATAGATTTTGGACTTTGCGATGACGGGCAAGGTGGAATAGCCCCTAAATTGATCGAACTCCAGTCCTTTCCCTCCCTATTTTTGTATCAAGCCTTGTTGGGAGAGTCATTTCTGAAAAATTATCCCCAAATTCCCAAGGAAGGTTTTCATTTTTATCTAAATGATCTCAATGAAGCCAGCTATTTAGAGGAATTGAAACGAGTTATAGTTGGGGACGAAAATCCAGAGAATGTAATTCTTTTGGAAATTTATCCTGAGAAACAAAAAACGAGGATTGATTTCTGGGCTACAAAACAAGCGCTGGGAATAGAGGTCCTTTGTTTGACCAAAGTGATCAAGGAAGGTAAAAATTTATTTTACGAAAAGAACGGAAGGAAGGTCAAAATCAACCGTATTTATAACCGGGTAATTCTGGATGAGCTACTGCAGATGCCAGATTTAAAAACAGATTTTAACCTTACCGACGATGTGGATGTGGAATGGGTGACACATCCCGATTGGTTTTTTATGATCTCCAAGTGCATCATGCCCCTGCTATCACATAAAAACATCCCACAATCTTTCTATTTGAATGATTTCCCAAAGAATTTGGATTTGAGTGCCTATGTCCTTAAACCATTGTTTTCTTTTGCGGGGAAAGGGATCAATTTAAATCCCACCTTGGAATTTATTGAGGGCATAAAGGACAGGCATAATTATATTCTTCAATCAAAAGTGAAGTACTCCCCAATCGTAAAGGCCCCAAGCGGGACAAATTCCAAGGTGGAATTGCGTATTCTTTACACATGGAGCGATACCGAGAACAGACTGATGCCGGTGATTAACCTTACCCGTATGAACAAGGGCGATTTGATCAATGTATCATATCTGTCCAATGATGACTGGGTGGGCTCTTCCATCTCCTTTTTTGAAGATTAACCCTAGGTCGTTTATTGCTGTAAACCCATTAATCTAGAGACATATTTTCCGATAACATCAAATTCCAGGTTCACCTCTGTTCCAATAGTGTAGGTATTGAACCTAGTGTGTTCGTAGGTGTACGGGATTATGGCCACGCTAAATAGGTTCTTTTTAGAATCTACAACCGTTAAGCTAGTGCCGTCTATGGTAATGGAGCCCTTTTCGATGGTCACATTGTTTTTAGAAGGCTCGTATTCAAAGGTAAAAAACCAGCTTCCATCTTTTTGGTCAATGGCAATACAAGTCCCGGTTTGGTCCACATGTCCCTGTACCAGATGACCGTCTAACCGGGAGCCCAAGATCATGGCCCGTTCCAAATTTACAGGATCTCCTACCTCCAGTTGGTCCAGGTTGGTTTTTTCTAACGTTTCCTCTATGGCGGTTACGGTATAGGTGTCTCCATGTAAGGCAACAACAGTTAGGCAAACACCATTATGTGCAACACTTTGGTCTATTTTAAGCTCATGGGTTATGGGAGAAAATACGGTTATGTGTAAATTTCCTCCATCTTTTTTTAATTGTTTTATCTCCCCTAAAGTTTCAATAATACCTGTAAACATGTGTCGTTTTAATTAAGTAGTTTTGTAGTGTAAAATTAGACATAAAGGTAAAGATACCATGCAGGAAAGCGAAAAAATAAAATTGGGCATATCCATTGGAGATTTAAATGGGATAGGATGTGAGGTGGTGCTCAAAACTTTTGAGGATACCAGAATGCTAGATTTTTGCACGCCTATTATTTTTGCCTCTAACAAGGTAATTTCCTTTCAAAAGAATGCGTTAGGCATAGAGATCAATTACAATGGAATACAGGAAGTTTCCAAGGCTTTGGACGGCAAGATCAATGTATTTAACGTTTGGAAGGATGCTCCGGAGATCACATTCGGCGAGGCCACGGCCCAAGGGGGAGAATATGCGTTGAAGTCGCTCGTAGCTGCTGTAGACGCACTAAAAAAGGACGAAATAGATGTCTTGGTCACCGCGCCCATCAATAAAAACAACATACAAGCCAAGGACTTCAATTTTCCTGGACATACGGATTATTTGGCGAAGGAATTGGAGGGGGAAAGCCTAATGTTTATGGTCACGGACAGTTTAAAAGTGGGCTTGTTAACGGATCATGTCGCGGTTAAAGATGCTCCTGCCGCCATCACGTCCAAATTGGTGAAGAGCAAGATAAAGACCATAGAGAATTCATTGAAAATGGATTTTGGGATTCGAAAGCCACGTATCGCCCTTTTGGGCATTAACCCCCACAGTGGCGATAATGGTGTCATCGGCAAAGAAGATGACGAGGTGCTTAAGCCGGTGATCAAGGAGCTTATGGACGCCGGACATTTGGTCTACGGACCGTATTCCGCAGATAGCTTTTTTGGTTCGGATGCATATAAGAATTTTGATGCCATCCTCGCCGCCTATCACGATCAGGGACTTATTCCCTTTAAGACACTGTCGTTTGGGAAAGGGGTAAATTATACCGCAGGCCTGCGTAAAGTAAGGACTTCGCCAGACCATGGAACGGCCTATGAGATCGCAGGGAAGGGCAAGGCAGACCATAGCTCTTTTAAGGAAGCGGTGTTCGCGGCACTACAAATTTTCAAGAACAGGGAAGAGTATAGGGAGTTGACGAGTAATCCTTTAAAAAAGCAGAAACTCAAACCCACAAGATAATTGTATCTTTGAACAATATTTGATCTTTGTTGGATCCCTAAAAGGTAAAAAGTTGTGCCAATTGGGATTAGGGTCAAAAAAGAGGCATAAATAAGCCTTAAAAAGTTTGGAATTATTAAAATAATAGTATCTTTGCACCCGCCTTTTAGGGGGACGGATACTCTAAACCAGTGTTAAACATGACGAAGCATAAGGAATTTGCTATTCCTTTTTCAGGATTGAAGCAGGGGAAGCATGAGTTTGAGTATAAAATAAAAAATGAGTTCTTTGAATCTTTTGAGTACGATGACATTAATGGGGCCGACATAAATTTGTGGGTTACATTGAATAAGATGAGTACTATGTTGGAGTTGGAGATGGATGCAAAAGGGACGGTAAACGTCAATTGTGACATCACGAACGAACCATTCGATCAAAAAATCACCTCTTCTTTGGAGTTGGTGGTAAAATTTGGGGATGAGTACAACGATGAGAACGATGAGATATTAATTGTTCCCCACGGGGAACATCAGATCAACATTGCACAATATGTGTACGAAATGTTGGTCTTGGCAATACCTCAAAAAAGAGTACATCCTGGAGTTGAGGATGGTACCCTGGAGTCGGAAGTCATTGATAAGTTAGAAGAACTACAACCAAAAGAGGTTAAAGAAAATAAAGGAAACAATACAGATCCCAGATGGGATGCTTTAAAAAAGTTATTAAAAGATAAATAAGGTTCACAATGGCACATCCAAAAAGAAAGATTTCAAAAACCAGAAGAGATAAAAGGAGAACTCATTACAAAGCAGTAGCTCCAACAATTGCTAAAGATCCAACAACTGGTGAAATGCATTTGTACCACAGAGCTCACTGGCATGAAGGTAAATTATACTACAGAGGTCAAATTTTGATCGATAAAACTGAAGAAGCTGCCGCTTAATTAGGTTTTTATATAATATTGAACTCCCACTTTAAAAGAGTGGGAGTTTTTTTATGGCACAGGGTCAAATTCAAAAACTAGAATTTTTAACCCTATAAGTCGTAAAAAATCATTAATTTTCACCACTTTTGAAGCATTTTTGAATGTTTTTGATTGAAAATCAGATTTAGGATGAACAAATTATCAGCAGCTATTACCGCTGTGGGAGCATATGTTCCTGACTTCATTTTGACCAATAAGCTATTGGAAGAGATGGTAGATACCAATGATGAGTGGATAACCAGTAGAACTGGAATCAAAGAAAGAAGAATACTGAAAAAGGAAGGTGCGGGAACTTCTTATATGGCCATAAAGGCAGCTGAGGAGCTTATTCAAAAAAGCAATTTGGATCCAACCGAAATCGATATGATCATCGTGGCTACGGCAACTCCTGATTTACAAGTTTCTTGTACCGCAGCCTATGTCGCTTCCGAGATAGGGGCAACCAATGCCTTTGGATACGATCTTCAGGCCGCTTGTTCCAGCTTTTTATATGGGATGTCCACTGCTTCAAGTTATATTGTTTCCGGACGCTACAAAAAAGTACTGCTTATCGGAGCAGATAAAATGTCTTCCATTATAGATTATACAGATAGAACCACTTGTATCATTTTTGGCGATGGTGCCGGTGCTGCATTGTTTGAACCCAATGAGGAAGGTCTTGGACTTCAGGATGAGTACTTAAGATCTGACGGGGTGGGGAGAAATTTCCTGAAAATTGATGCCGGAGGGTCACAATTGCCTGCCTCCTTGGAAACGGTTAAAAATCGCCAGCATTTTGTATTCCAAGATGGTAAGTCGGTGTTTAAATTTGCCGTATCCAATATGGCGGATGCCGCTGCTAAAATAATGGAACGCAACAACCTAACGGATAATGATGTATCTTGGTTATTGCCACACCAAGCCAACATGAGGATCATCAACGCTACGGCAAGCCGTATGGGTCTTGATGAATCCAAGGTATTGGTGAACATTGAAAAATATGGAAACACTACTTCTGCAACCTTACCATTGTTAATGGCCGATTTTGAAAAGAGATTCAAAAAAGGCGATAATTTGGTTTTTGCAGCTTTCGGTGGTGGTTTCACCTGGGGCTCTATTTATCTGAAATGGGCGTATAATTCATAACAAACTAACTAACTTTTATAGAACTAAAACTAAATCGAATTCCATGGATATTAAAGAAATTCAAAACTTAATTAAATTTGTGGCTAAATCGGGTGCCAGCGAAGTAAAACTGGAAATGGATGATATCAAGATCACCATCCGAACGGGAGCAGCAGGTTCTGGTAACGAAACCACCTACGTACAGCAAATCCCAATGGGTCAAAACCAAATGGCTCCAATGCAGGCCGCACCTGCAACAGAAGCACCTGCAACAGAAGCCGCCCCCGCAAAGGCTGATGAGAATTCTAAATACATTACTATAAAATCCCCCATCATTGGCACGTTTTATAGAAAACCATCCCCTGACAAACCTGTTTTCGTTGAAGTGGGAAGCACCATCAACAAAGGAGATGTTCTTTGTGTGATCGAGGCCATGAAACTTTTCAACGATATTGAATCGGAAGTTTCTGGTAAAATTGTGAAAGTATTAGTGGATGATTCTTCTCCTGTGGAGTTTGATCAACCCTTATTCTTGGTAGATCCGTCATAAGAATTTTTAAATGCTGAATTTTGAATGACAAATTTTTTTGGTCATTTAAAATCATTTAAAATTTAGAATTCAAAATTTAAAACTTCAAGAGATGTTTAAAAAAATACTTATTGCCAATAGGGGTGAAATAGCACTGCGTATTATCAGGACCTGTAAGGAAATGGGAATAAAAACAGTTGCTGTTTATTCCAAGGCAGATGAAGAGAGCTTACATGTGAGGTTTGCGGACGAAGCTGTTTGTATAGGCCCGGCCCCCAGTAGTGAATCTTATTTAAAAATACCAAATATCATCGCAGCGGCAGAAATTACCAATGCAGATGCTATTCATCCTGGATATGGTTTCCTTTCCGAAAATTCCAAGTTTTCAAGGATCTGTGCCGAGCACGAGATTAAATTTATTGGCGCTTCTGGGGATCAGATCGATAAAATGGGAGATAAGGCTACGGCCAAGGAAACCATGGAAAAAGCTGGAGTTCCTATTGTGCCCGGTTCAAAAGGCCTTTTAAAATCAGTTGAAGATGCCAAAAAAACAGCCAAAGTTGTTGGGTACCCCGTTATGATCAAAGCTACCGCTGGTGGTGGAGGTAAAGGGATGCGAGCTGTTTGGAAAGAGGAGGAAATGGAAAAATTGTACAATAGTGCTGTCCAGGAAGCTTCGGCTGCCTTTGGAAATGGGGCCATGTACATGGAAAAATTAATAGAGGAACCAAGGCATATCGAAATACAGATCGTTGGTGATCAGTATGGGAAGGCCTGTCACCTATCAGAAAGGGATTGTTCCATCCAAAGACGTCATCAAAAGCTTACCGAAGAGACCCCGTCTCCTTTTATGACAGATAAATTGAGGGATGATATGGGTAAGGCCGCGGTAAAAGCTGCCGAATTTATAAAATACGAAGGTGCGGGTACTATCGAATTTTTGGTGGACAAGCATAGGAATTTCTATTTTATGGAGATGAATACCCGTATTCAGGTTGAGCATCCAATTACAGAACAGGTCATAGATTATGATTTGATCCGTGAACAAATATTGGTTGCCGCAGGAGTGCCAATTTCAGGAAAGAATTATACCCCTAAATTACATTCTATTGAGTGCCGTATCAATGCCGAGGATCCTTATAATGGTTTTAGACCATCTCCGGGAAAAATCACAACATTGCATACGCCTGGAGGACACGGGATTCGCTTAGACACACATGTGTACAGCGGGTATACCATACCGCCAAATTACGATTCCATGATCGCTAAGCTTATTACAACGGCCCAGACGAGAGAGGAAGCCATCAATAAGATGAAGCGTGCTTTGGACGAGTTTGTGATTGAAGGAATAAAGACGACCATTCCTTTCCACAGACAGTTGATGGACCATCCGGATTATTTGGCGGGGAACTATACCACCAAATTCATGGAAAGCTGGGTAATGGATCCACAACCAGAAGAATAAGACAAAAACTCCGGCCAATGCCGGAGTTTTTTTATACAATCTATTTAAACTTTTGCAAGGGATTCAGCTTAGTATTTAGACTATTTAAATAGTTCTTACTAAAATGATAACCCTTATTTTTATGACCATAAAAAATAACTTCACGTGAATTTAAGTTACTGGGAATATAAAACATGGTTGTCCAATATAGATTTTACCATTGTGGGGAGCGGTATTGTTGGTCTTAACTGCGCACTTCACCTTAAAAAACGTTTCCCAAATGCAAAGATATTGGTCCTTGAAAAAGGGATTCTACCCCAAGGGGCCAGCACCAAAAATGCTGGGTTTGCTTGCTTTGGAAGTATCTCTGAGATATTGGCTGATCTAAAACAGCACACCGAGGAAGAGGTGCTGCAACTCGTGAAAAAACGTTGGGACGGCGTACAATTATTGCGACAAAATATTGGTGATGCCAACATGGATTTCCAGAATCACGGAGGGCATGAGGTATTTATGGAGGCCCATACGGAATTGTATCAAAATTGTTTGGAACATATTGGCGTGGTCAATGAATTACTTGCTCCGGTATTTGGTGATGACGGCTTCCGGGCCCACCCCAATACGTTTAATTTTAAGGGCATACAGCAACAGTTCATCACCAATACTTTTGAATCTCAAATAGATACGGGCAAGATGATGTCTACCTTATTGCAAAAGGTCCAAAATGCTGGAGTGGTCATCTTAAACGCCATTCAGGTTGAAGCTTTGGAGGACGCAGAAGGGCATGTTGAGGTAAAAACAAACCAGTTTGAGTTTAAGACAGGGAAGTTATTGGTGGCCACCAACGGCTTTGCCTCTCAATTGATAAAAGGGGATGTACAGCCTGCCCGAGCACAAGTACTCGTTACCAAGCCCATTGAAAACTTAAAGGTCATAGGGACCTTCCATTTGGATGAGGGGTACTATTATTTTAGAAACATTCAGGACAGGATTTTGTTTGGAGGGGGGCGCAACTTGGATTTTAAAGGAGAAGAAACCATGGCTTTCGGGGAGACCCAATTGATACAAAATAAGCTGGAAGATATTCTAAAACATATCATTTTGCCCGATACCCCCTTTGAAGTGGACCAACGATGGAGTGGCATCATGGGCATGGGCACCCAAAAGAGGCCCATCATCAAGCAAATCTCAGAAAATGTTTCCTGTGGGGTTCGTTTGGGAGGCATGGGGATAGCCATCGGAAGCCTTATCGGCAAAGAACTTGCAGAACTAGTCTAAGTAATAGAGCACCTATGGGAATAGATCCGTTAAAACAACAGTTATACGACCATTGCCAAGGTTATATACAAAATAGATTGGGGCGTATTCAAAAGAATATTCAGGAGATACAAGAAGCCTTGGGTTCCGAGACCAAGAGTAGTGCCGGGGACAAGCATGAAACAGGGCGCGCCATGATCCAATTGGAACGAGAAAAATTGGGGGTACAATTGTCCGAAATTCAGAAAGTACAAGGGTTGTTCCAACGTGTGCCCCTCTCAGGGCAATCAAGAACGGTTTCTTTGGGCAGTTTGGTGAAGACCAATACCAATAGCTATTACTTGGCTATAAGTGCAGGAGAGGTCCGTATTGATGGGAAGGTGTATTATGCCATCGCACCCAATACACCAATAGGGAAATTATTGTTGGGAAAAACCGAAAATGAAACTATAGAATTCAATGGTAAGGAAATACGTATTACTGCAATCCTTTAGGTAGTTGATTGGGCCTTAGTCCAATTTGGGCTTGCCCCTTAAACTTTTTTTCTGCGCTTTTTTTAACTTCGATTTCAAACGCTTTTCTACAGCAGACCTTTTAGGCTTGGTCTTTCGCCTTTTTTTAGCAACCGTTAAAGCACTTCTTATAAGGTCCAAAAATTTCTGAATGACCAATTCCTTGTTTTTGTGCTGACTTCGGCTCGTATCAGAATATAGAATCAGTACATTTTCTTTGGTGAGCCTGATTCCTATTTTGGTATAGATACGTTCTTTTTCATTTTCAGATAGCCCTTTGGAAGCTGCTACATCAAAATAAAGTTCCACCTTGGAAGATACCTTGTTCACATGCTGCCCGCCCGCACCACTGCTCCTTACCGCCTTAAATTCCAATTCCTGTACGATGCGTTCTTTGTCCAAATTGACTATGCTATTCTTGCGTTAATGGTTTCTAAGGCCACATTTAAATAGATCTTTGTTTCCGGCTTCAAGCTTTCTCTAGAAGTAAAGGACAGGGTTTCCCCGTCATCCGTTAGCCCTTCGTGCAGGTAATGGCTCCCCTTAAAAAAGGATTTCTTAACACGTACCCGTAATCCTGTTTTTTCGGAAATCTGAAATTCATGGGGGTAGACCAAGATGGATTTGTTGATTTTGGCGTACTGTTTGAGCAATTGGATAGGTACAGTGTTGACCTCTCCGAAGAGCGATGCCGTATATAAATCTTTGGGGTGTCTGTATATGTTTTTAGGAGTGCCGTGTGCCAGTATTTCTTGATCTTTCAGAACGATCAATTGATCGGCATAGGGCAGAACATCGTCCATATCATGTGTCGCCACCAAACATGTAATTCCTTTTCGCTTTAAATAATTGAAGAGATTTTTTCTAAAACTGTTGGTTCTAAAATTGTCAATATGGCCAAAAGGTTCATCCAGCAATAATAGTTCAGGTTCTTGAGCCAACACGCGGGCCAATGCCACGCGTTGCTGTTGTCCACCGCTCAAAAACTGTACTTTGGTCTTGGCAAAATCTTCCATTTCTATCATTTCAAGAAGTTGCTCTGTGCGCTCCTGCAGTTCCTCGGGGTAAAAAACAGAAAGGTACTTACTCACGTTCTCTTCAACCGTAGTGTAAGGCATCAGGTCAAAATCCTGCGAAAGATATTTCATATATTTCTCCCCTGGAACCAGGTTGAAATCGGGTCCAAGCACTTGTTTGTCGTTCCATGAAATGGTCCCATTAGCGGGCTGAAGTAGGCCGTAAACAAGTTTCAACAAAGTACTCTTGCCGCATCCACTCTCGCCAATAATGGAAAGGTGCTCCCCTTTTCCGACAGTAAAGTTCAGGTCTTTCAGCACCGTTTTTTCGGTGTACCCAAAGGATATGGAATTAACGTTTAGCATGGTGCAAAATTACTCAAAAAACAGATTAAGATTAAATGGTAATAAAAATCCGCTCCCTATGGGAACGGATTTTAAATAATTAAAATAGTTTCATTAGTCTTTAAACTCCTTTAAAACAGCTTGGTTGGGCAATTGTTCAAAACCCATATTGTAAAGGGTAAAGCCATAAATATCTGCGTATTGCTCTATAGTCTTGCTTACTGGGGTACCTGCGCCATGGCCTGCATTGGTCTCAATGCGGATTAAGGTAGGATTGTCCCCGCTTTGTTTTTCCTGTAATTCCGCTGCAAATTTAAAGCTATGTGCAGGGACCACCCTATCATCGTGGTCACCGGTTGTGACCAAGGTGGCCGGATAAGAGGTCCCTTTTTTAACATTGTGCACGGGGGAATACCCTTTGAGGTATTCAAACATTTCCTTATCATCTTCTGAAGTGCCATAATCATAGGCCCATCCGGCACCGGAAGTAAAGGTGTGATAGCGCAACATGTCGAGGACTCCAACTGCTGGCAAGGCTACTTTCATTAGATCTGGACGCTGGGTCATGGTGGCCCCTACCAGTAAACCGCCATTGGATCCGCCCCTTATCGCCAAATACTCTGAAGAGGTGTATTTGTTTTCAATAAGATATTCAGCGGCAGCAATAAAATCATCAAAAACATTTTGTTTTTTGGTTTTGATACCTGCATCATGCCATTTTTTACCATATTCCCCTCCACCGCGCAGGTTGGGAACAGCATAAACGCCTCCTTGCTCCATCCAAACAGCATTGACAATGCTGAAAGAAGGGGTGAGGCTCACATTAAATCCGCCATAACCATATAAAATGGTCGGGTTCTTTCCATTGAGTTCCAATCCCTTTTTATAGGTGATGATCATAGGAACTTTGGTTCCATCCTTAGAGTTATAAAATACCTGCTTGGATTCATAGTCGTTGGGATTAAAATCGATTTCTGGTTTCCAGTATTGTTCATATTCCCCTGTTTCAACATTGTACTTATAGGATGATCCGGGCGTATTGTAATTGGTAAAGGAAAAGTAAAACTCCTTGTCTTCTTTTTTGCCGCCAAAACCACTTGCACTTCCCAAACCTGGTAGTTTTACTTCACGGATCATTTTCCCATTGTAGTCGTATTGATACACTTTGGAAATGGCATCTACCATATATTCCGCGAAGAAATAGCCGCCTCCAGTGCTCGGGCTAAGAACGTTTTCAGCTTCTGGGATAAAATCTTTCCAATTTTTGGGCATTGGGTTTGATGCATCCACTGTCACAATCTTTTGGTTGGGCGCATCCATATTGGTCATGATATACAATTTGGATCCCACATTTTCGATGACATAGCTGTCAGTGTCCGTGTTGTCCAACACCGTACTAATTTTACTGTTGGGCTTTGTAAGATCCTTCATCAACAATTTATTGCCCGAAGTAGAGGTCCTTGGATAAATGAACAAATAGTGTTGATCCTCTGTCACGCTTCCGCTAACATATCTGTGTTTTTCTTCGGGAGTCCCCCCATAAATTAACAGGTCATTTTTTTGTGGGGTTCCCAACTTATGGTAATAAAGTTTGTGCTGGTCGGTTTTTGCCGAGAGTTCACTACCCTTGGGTTTATCATAACTGGAATAGTAGAACCCTTCATTTCCTTTCCAAGAGACTCCGCTAAATTTGATGTCTACAAGAGTGTCCTCAACTATTTCCTTCGTCACGGCATTCATGACAATTACCTTTCGCCAATCACTACCCCCTTCGGAGATGGAATAAGCGGCCAAAGAGCCGTCCTTTGTAAAATTTAAGCCGGCTAAAGAGGTGGTGCCATCTTCAGAAAAGGTATTGGGATCTAAGAATATCTCGGCCTCCCCTTCTCCTTTTTTACGGTATACCACATATTGGTTCTGGAGGCCGTCATTTTTATAGAAATAGGTATAATCGCCCTCATTGAACGGGGAACCCAGTTTTTCATAGTTCCATAATTTTTCCAATCGATTTTTTAGATCTTGACGGAAAGGAATTTTTTCTAAATATCCAAAAGTGGCCGTATTCTGGGCTTTCACCCATTCTTCTGTTTCAGAACTTCTGTCGTCCTCCAACCAACGGTAGGGATCTTGAACTTCAGTACCAAAATAGGTGTTGACGGTGTCTACTTTTTTAGTGGTGGGATAATTCACGGAAATTTTTTCTTTTTTAGGAGTGGTTTCGCAGGCTACAAAAAGAGATGCGGTCGCGAGTAATAAAAATGTTTTTTTCATAATCTTTCATTTGCTTGGTCAGCTAAAAATACCAATAAATAACTTTTAGGCTGAAGCATTATAATGGTTTTAACAATTTTTCCGTGTGCTGTCAAGAATTTAGATGTATTCCAGGTATTATGGGAATCGACCAAGAGGTTGTAGAAGTTTAAAGATTGGGAATTTTGCGAATCTTGTTTAAACGAAATGGTGTTCTTCTTAAACCTTTCAACAATTTTGTTAAAAAATGTTAAATAGTTACTAAAAAATATATATTTTTAGAAAAAACCAATAACCAAATTCATTATGAAGAAACGTATTTTAAAGGGCGCTGCCTTAGGTTTTACCTTGGCATTAGTAATCACTTCTTGTTCCAACCAGGAAGATCAATTCATTGAAATTGAAAATGGGCAACTGGAAACCGAAGAACTAACAGTGTCCCAGTCGAGCCAGACTATTGAAGGCAGTTATATTATTGTCTTCAACCAAAAAGTAACAGGTGATATTGGGGCTAAATTTGGGAACGATCAGAAAGCTGCCCGCCTTGCGGTACAATCAGCGGCCGAGAAAATGTTTGCCGAAAACAAAGTGGGCACATTTGAAATCAGTAACAGTTATAGTAAGGTATTCAATGGGGTGGCTACCAAACTTAGCGGTGATGATGTGGCTCGACTAAAAACAGATAAGAGAATTGCGTATATAGAAAAGGACCAGATGGTCACCTTGGCCCCGCCTCCGGGCAAAGGCCCAGGGAACGGTGGAGGAGGATCTGCTGCACAGGAAACACCATGGGGTATTACTAGGGTAAATGGCGTTGCGGGCTATACCGGCAATGGCGTTGCCTGGGTCATAGATACAGGGATAGATCTGGACCATCCCGATTTAATTGTTGATGCTTCAAGAGGATATAACGCCTTTTCTTCAGGTAAAGACGGTAGGTCATTGGATGATGGGAACGGACATGGATCCCATGTTGCTGGTACTATCGCCGCAATCAATAACGATATAGGAGTAATTGGTGTCGCTCCTGGGGCCACAGTGATCCCAATTAAAGTATTGGATAGTAGGGGCAGTGGCTCTTATTCCGGGGTTATCGCAGGTATAGATCATGTAGCGGCAAAAGGTGGAAATGGTGACGTGGCAAACTTGAGTTTGGGCGGACCGGTTTCCCAAGCGGTAGATGATGCAGTATTCGCGGCCCAAACTTCGGGTGTGATATTTGTTCTAGCGGCTGGTAACGATGGAGATGATGCTAACAACCATTCCCCAGCAAGGGTAAATGGGAATAGTATTTATACCATTTCAGCTATGAGTAGCAACAATGATGCTTGGGCAAGTTTTTCTAACTATGGAAACCCTCCTGTAGATTACTGTGCGCCAGGAGTGGCAGTTAAGTCTACTTGGAAAGATGGTGGTTACAATACCATCAGTGGTACTTCTATGGCTGCGCCACATGCTGCTGGGGTATTGTTATTGGGTGGTGCTAGGGCCTCTGGAACCGTAAACGGTGATCCTGATGGCAATCCGGATGCAATTATTTCGCATTAAATAATAGTTCATAAAGACAGAAAAAGGGGGGCATTTGCCCCCCTTTTTTTATATTGTCAACATTTGTATTTGAAATATTTAAATTAACCCATTTTCAATAAGGTACTCACCAATTTGGATGGCATTGGTAGCAGCTCCCTTTCTAAGGTTATCGGCAACAATCCACATGTTCAAGGAATTGCGTTGGGTCTCATCCCTTCGGATACGGCCAACAAAAACATCGTCTTTTCCATGGGCATAAATGGGCATGGGATAGGTGTTGGTGTCTGTGTTGTCCTGCACTACAACTCCTGGGGTTTCACTCAGTATTTTCCTGATTTCCGATAGTTCAAAATCATTTTCAAATTCCACGTTCACAGATTCAGAATGTCCACCTGCAGTGGGTATTCTTACTGCCGTGGCTGTCACAGAAAAAGATTTGTCGTTAAATATTTTTTGGGGTTCCCTGGCCAATTTCATTTCTTCTTTGGTATAGCCGTTCTCCAAGAATACATCACAATGGGGAAGGGCATTTCTTCCTATGGGATAAGGATAAGCCATTTCACCTTGTATTCCTGCTATTTCATTTTCCAATTGCTGTACTGCTTTTAACCCAGTGCCTGAGACAGATTGGTAGGTAGAAACAACTACCCTTTTCATTTTGTATTTTTTGTGCAAAGGCGCCAAAACCATGACCATTTGTATGGTAGAACAATTGGGATTGGCAATTATTTTATCTTCCTTGGTCAATTCATGGGCATTTATTTCGGGCACTATCAATTTCTTGGTAGGATCCATGCGCCATGCAGAGGAGTTATCAATGACCGTAGTACCGACCTCTGCGAATTTTGGGGCCCATTCCAAGGAGGTATCCCCTCCCGCTGAAAATATGGCAATGTCCGGCTTTGCCGTAACTGCATCGCTCAACCCTATAATGGTATAATCCTTTCCGTTAAAGGCCAGTTTTTTGCCTACAGATCTTTCAGAGGCTACCAATAATAATTCAGTTATAGGAAAACTGCGTTCTTTTAGAACATTGAGCATTACTTCCCCAACCATACCGGTGGCACCAACAACAGCTACTTTCATTGTCTATAATTTTTATGGGGCAAATGTACTTAAACTAAAAGAGTGCACAATTATTATAAAGAAGATTAATCAAAATATAACAAAAAGTTATGTTTATAACAAACGTAAATACATGGTATGCATTCCTTGCCATTTTTCAATGATATTGGGAACCTCCAGTTTGAAGCTGCCTGAAATTTGAAAATTATTTTTTTGATAAAACTGAAGGGATTGTTTTTGGGTGTCCATGGCTTCCAACCACAAAAGGGAACTTTGGTGCGCTTTACTCTGTTCAATGGTCCAATCCAATAAAAGTTGGCCAATACCAAGTCCGTGAACCTCTGGATCCAAATAAATCCGGTGCAACTTGGTTGCAGCCTCCCCAGGAAAGTCCATACATTCTTTATCGAACTGAATTCTAAGGATTCCTATACTATTGGTTTTGTAATAAATAAAATAATAAACCGATCCTTTTTCGGCCAGCTCTTGCTCTAAGTTGGTAATGCTGTAATTTTTTTCAAAATAAAACGCACCGTTGTCCGTCCATAAATGGCGGTACACCGGAAGGTAAATTTTCCTAGCTAATTCCAATAATTCCCTTTGATCTTCCAGATGGATAGGCTTGAGGGCGACTTCTTTTGAAACTTGGATCATAAATAATGGCGAAAGTTGCAAAAATAGAATTTAAAAAAATAACCACCTAGAGCGTCTGCGAAACGCCTTAGGTGGCTTTAGTTAAACTACGGTAGTGTAGCGGTACATCCAATATCCTTTATAGGGCATAGATGTATATTTTAATTATTTTTTAGCTAGCAAATCCCTTATTTCCATCAGCAATTGTTCCTGACTTGGTCCTGCAGGTTTTGCTGGTGCCGCTGCTTCTTCTTTCTTTTTGGTATTCTCATAGGCCTTTAAGAAAAGGTAAATGAACAAGCCCACAATAACAAAATTGATCAAGGCCTGTACTAAATTCCCATAGGTCATAACCGCTGCGCCAGCCTCTTGTGCAGCAGCCAAGCTCTCATAGGTTTCCCCGTCCAGGGCAATAAATTTTTGAGTGAAATCGGTTCCTCCTGTAATTATTCCAACAACGGGCATAAGTATGTCGTTTACTGCGGAATTAACAATTTTACTAAATGCACCGCCAATTACAACTGCTGTTGCCAAACTTACGATGTCCCCTTTCATTAGAAAGGATTTGAAATCTTTAAAAAAGCCCATTTAATTTATAGTTTTTTGGTTATTAGAAAAGAAAGATAGTAAAAAAAGGAATTATTTTAAAAAATTATGATTGATCGATATATATACGTTTTACACGTTGTGATATTCCAGTAAGGAGCTCATAAGAAATAGTATTGGCTCTATTTGCCATTTTTTCAGCGGAGACCTGTGGTCCAAAAATAATAACCTCGTCACCTTCCCTACAATCAATTCCAGTAGCGTCTACCATAATCATATCCATGCAAACATTCCCTATAATAGGAGCCATTTTGCCATTGATAAGGACCTGACCTTTTCCCTTTCCATAAGGTCTACCTATGCCATCAGCATGTCCGAGAGGTAAGGTGGCAGTAACTTTTTTAGAACCTACTTTAAAGGCTCTATTATAGCCTACACTTTCATTGGCTTCCAAAACATGTAGTTGTGAAATGATGGTTTTCAAGGTCGCAATAGGACGAAGTTCTGCATCAACTCTGGCCTCATTTCCATAGCCATAAAGTCCAATTCCACTGCGCACCATATCAAATTGGGCTTCTGGGTAATTGATAATCCCAGAGGTATTCAAAATATGGCATTTGGGTCGGTATCCTAATCGTTCTTCAACTTCCAAGATAATTTCCTTAAACGTATTGATCTGCCCCGTGGTAAATTCTCGCTCATTCTTGTCCTCTGTTGCGGCCAAATGGGAAAAAATGGAGACTACTTTAACTTCCTTTCTAGGGATCAACTTTTCTAGTAGCTGGGGGACTTGATCTTTTTTAAAACCCAAACGGTTAAGACCAGTGTTAAATTTCAGATGGATTGGATAGTCTTTTTGGCCATGCCTTTTGGCAGTGTCCAAAAATGTGCTCAGAATATGTTCGGAATAGATGCTCGGTTCCAAACATCGTTCAATAATCAAATCAAACCCAGAAGGAAGGGGGTGCAATACCAAAATGGGGGATTTTATTCCGGCATCTCGTAATACCACTCCTTCCTTGGCGTAGGCCACGGCAAAATAATCAACTCCCAAGCTTTCCAGCTTCTGTGCCACCCTTACCGAGTCATTGCCATAGGCAAAAGCTTTGACGACACCCAGAAATTTGGTGGAAGGTTTAATTTTGGACCTTAGGTATTGGTAGTTGTGTTCTAGGGCGCTGAGGTCTATTTCTAGGACCGTTTCTGTAGCTTTAGGCATCCGACCTTTTTTTATCCTGCTTTATTTCTTCTTCTTCCTTAACCTCTATATTCCGAATCCTTTCCTTCAGCATAGCCTTAAAGTAGGCGGCCCTGCTCAAAGGTTCATACTCATCCGTTTCCCCAAGAAGAACCAATTTGTCATTTGTAGATTTCCTGAAACTATAATTGGCTAAGTTTCCGGTTCTGGTACAGATAGCATGTACTTTGGTCACATATTCTGCGGTTGCCATTAAAGCCGGCATGGGTCCAAAAGGGTTTCCTTTGAAGTCCATATCCAATCCGGCAACCAATACCCGTACTCCTCTATTGGCCAAATCGTTACATACCGATACAATTTCATCATCAAAAAACTGGGCCTCGTCAATACCGACCACATCGCACCCATCGGCCAAAAGTCGAATGTTTGCTGCGGCCGGCACCGGAGTAGATCTTATTTCGTTGGCATCGTGTGAGACCACCATATCCTCGTGGTATCGGGTATCCACAATGGGTTTAAAGATCTCTACTTTTTGTTTTGCGAATTGCGCGCGCTTAAGCCTCCTGATCAGTTCCTCGGTCTTGCCTGAGAACATGGAGCCGCAGATAACTTCTATCCAGCCGAATTGTTCTTTGTGGTTAACAGTATTTTCGAGAAACATTTTGTAATTTTAGACGAAAGTAATGTGTTTTTCGTTCCTATTTTATAGAACCATAAAATTATTAAAAAATTACGCCTTTGAGGTTAGTTGCCAAAAAAAGTTGTAGATAAGCGTAAAACGCTTTATTATAGGGTTGATAAACAAGGATTTATTCAGGTGTTCACGGATATTAAAAAAAGAAAGATGAAAAAAAAACTTAAAGAAGAATTGGTTCGCATATCCACAGATATTATTACCTCTAGGGACTTGAACAATATTTCCGATATGTATGAAGCAGCTAGGGGATTGTATGAAAAATTGGCGGTTCTCAAATTCATAGATGAGAGGTTAACCGATGTAGAAGTAGATGTTTCAAAAAATGCCATTGCTGCAAAATTTGAGAAAATGGCCACCGCTGTTATGGAAGCAAATTCCAAAGTCCCGGAAAGCAACCCACATCAGGAAGATATAATCATCCCGGGGATAGACACCATTAAGGACATGGTTTCTGAAATGCCCAACGGAAAAGGGATAGATGAGGTTTTGGCAGAATTTATGGCACAGCCCAACTACGCCAAGAATGATAAGGAGCTATTTGAGCCACAAAAAAAGGAACAGCCAATTCCAGAATTTACTGCTCCCGTACAGCCAACTGCCCAAGGTAAAACAGCAAAAGAGATCAAGGTAGATCTCAATGACCGTTTGGCATTTGTAAAGCATTTGTTTAACGGCAGTACAGAAGACTATAATAGGGTAATATCCCAATTAAATACCATTGCTTCAGAAGAGCGGTCCATAGCCTTTATAGTCAACATGGTAAAGCCAGATTATAATAATTGGGAAGGGAAAGAGGAATATGCCGCGCGATTTATGGGATTGATCGAGCGCAGGTTTTCATAAAAAATAGTGAATATCATTAAATACCGCAGCCGAAAATTGGGTTAACAATTTTCGGCTGCCTATTTTTGAGCCTTTACACGACCACATGGGTAAATTATTTATAGTTCCTACGCCAATTGGCAATTTGGAAGACATTACACTTAGAGCGTTGAGAATCCTTAAAGAGGTAGATTTAATCTTGGCCGAGGACACCAGAACCAGTGGCAAATTACTACATCACTATTCCATAGGGACTCCAATGCAGAGCCATCACATGCACAATGAGCACAAAACGGTAGATGCCCTGGTAAAAAGGATGCAAGCAGGGGCATCCATGGCCCTTATTTCCGATGCCGGGACCCCGGCCATCTCGGATCCTGGATTTCTTTTGACAAGGGCCTGTGTGGAAAATGGGATTGAGGTAGATTGCCTTCCTGGGGCCACAGCCTTTGTTCCTGCATTGGTAAACAGTGGCCTTCCCAATGATAAATTTGTCTTTGAGGGCTTTCTGCCAGTGAAAAAAGGAAGACAGACCCGCTTATTATTGTTGGCAGAAGAAACCAGGACCATCATCTTTTATGAGTCACCCCATAAATTGATCAAAACCCTGACGAATATTGTGGAATATTTTGGAGCGGAGAGGCCTGTATCGGTTTCCAGGGAGCTTACAAAAATGTATGAAGAAACCGTCAGGGGAACAGCAACAGAAGTTTTGGCCCATTATACCAACAAGTCCCCAAAGGGAGAGATTGTAATCGTGGTCGGAGGGAAAAATTAGTGCCACAAAATTGAGAGGAATGTACTACATTGTGGGCAATGATAACACCCTGGCTCATTTCCTTGTTTACCGTTATAGCGGTTTATTTTCTTGATCGATGGGAAAATAAGCATATCAAATCCCTTTTTGATTGGGTCCCGGCCATCTTGCTGGCCTATGTCATTCCCGCCCTGATTTCGTTGATCCTCAATGCCGATTTCTCCCAGGGAACTATTCACAATTACAGCAAAGATTTTTTTATACCCCTCGCCATTATAGCGGTCATGAGCAGTCTGTCCCTAGGGCAATTAAAGTCCATCGGGTGGAAACCTATTGTGCTGTTCGTTTCGGGATCTTTGATCATAGCAACACTCCCCGTGCTTTTGATAGTGGGATTTTCTGAGACGAATTTAATTACCGACACCTTGGTTCAAGAAGGATACTGGAAAGGTATTCCACCTATTGTAGGTAGTTGGATCGGAGGAAGTACCAGTCAGTTGGTATTAAAGGAATTGGTTGAATGTCCTGAAAATATTTTCCTATCCGTATTGGTCATGGATACTGTTTTGGTGAATATTTGGACCATTCTGATGTTCCAGTGCATTAAAAAAAGCAGGTATTTAAATACCTTGTTCAAAATTTCAGACATTGCCCTTCCTGAAACGATCAGGACCGAAGAAAGGAAGGTTTTGTCACCTATTTGGTGCGGGTGTTTGATGCTTATATTTGTGGTCCTCTGTAATTGGTTGTTTTCCCTTTTTGTGGTTAAGATAGTGGTGCTCTCCGTTTTGGGGCTGCTATTGGGCAATGTATTGCCGTCCTGGAATTTTAGATTTGCATTAAGGGCTGGTGGGGTTCTTATTTTGGTGGTAATGGCCATCCTTGGCCTTAAATTACAAATTAAGACCCTTGGGTTTGACACCCAGTTCCTCGGATTTTTGGTGGTTTGGTTATTGGGTCATTTTGTGTTCATGATGGGCCTTTCAAAGGCGTTGAACCTAAACATGGCATGGGTTCCTATTGCCAGTATGGCCAATGTAGGCGGCATTGCCACGGCCCCGGCAGTCACTGCGGCCTATAATAAAAAATGGATGCCCCACGCCATAGTTCTGGCCATTCTCAGCATGGCAACCGGTACTTTTTGGGGGATGCTGACGATTTTTTTACTGGAATTCTTGGTTCAATAAGCTTTCAAGGCGAGGCTGATTTTCATAATTCGATCACATTTGCAGGTCTACAAATTCAAAGGTGCTCCCACTAAATAATCCTTTGTCCGATAATTTGAGATCGGGAATTACAAGTAGGGCCATAAAAGATAAGGTCATAAAGGGCGCCTTTAAAGTGCAGCCCAATATTTTGGACATTCCATCTATGTCCTGGTACAACCTTCCCGTTTCCCAACCATCCTTATCGCTCATAATCCCAGCCACCGGCAAGGCCAGACTCTTTTCGTCATCAGGTCCTATGGCGCAAATACCGCCTCGGTTTTTTATAATGAGATTAACAGCCTTACAAATCTCTTCATCCGTAGTGCCCACCACAATAATGTTATGGGAATCATGGGCCACAGAGCTGGCGAGAGCTCCTTTTTTAAGACCAAAATTTTTGATAAAGCCAATGGCAGGGGGTTTGTTGCTGTAACGGTTAACTACGGCCATTTTTAAAATATCTGCGGAAGTGTTGGACACCAAGTTGCCATTTTGAATCAGACTTTCTGCCTTAATCTCTTTGGTGATGAGTTCCCCGTCCAAAGCCTCTATGACACGGATATGACCCCCAATGGGCTTGAGGAAAAAGTCCTCTGTAGTTTTGGGTTCTACCTTAAAATTATTTGGAGTTTCAAAGGGGATAGCCGCTATTTTGGAACGGCCGTTTTCTGCAACCAATTCTCCATCGATATATGTTTGTACTACGTTAAAATCCTTTAGATCATCCACTACAATAAAATCGGCGGCATCACCCTCTTTGAGCAGTCCAACATTCATATTATAGTGTTTGGCCGGGTTGATGCAAGCTACTTGAAGCACTTTAAAGATATCGATTCCCTTGGCCACGGCCCGTGCACAGAGTTCGTTAATATGGCCCAAGATCAGATCATCGGGGTGTTTGTCATCCGAACAGAACATCATTTTATTAAAATGCTCGGGGAGTAAGGGGATGAGGGCTTCAAAGTTTTTGGCAGCACTTCCTTCCCTGATGATCACTTTCATGCCCAATTCCAGTTTTTCTTGTGCCTCCTCCTTTGTAAAGCATTCATGGTCCGTGGTAATGCCCGCAGCACAATATTTTTTAGCCTCTTCCCCACGAAGTCCCGGGGCATGACCGTCTACCGGTTTGTTGTAATGCTTCGCCCAGGCAATTTTCTTGTAGACCTCCTGATCATTGTACAACACCCCAGGGTAATTCATCATTTCGGCTAAATAATAAATGTCTGGCGATGCCAAAAGCTCTTTTATTCCCTCCGAGTCTATAATGGCCCCCGCAGTTTCAAAAGAAGTTGCCGGCACACAGGAAGGGGCTCCGAAATGAAATTTCAAAGGTGACTTTTTGCCGTTAGCAATCATAAATTGCACCCCTTCCGCTCCCAATACATTGGCAATTTCGTGGGGATCGGAGACCGTTGCCACCGTGCCATGGCATACCGCTAGCCTCGCAAATTCTGAAGGCACCAACATAGAACTTTCTATATGGATATGGGCATCTATAAAGCCTGGTAGGATATAGTTTTTGTGATCGTGTTCCTTTTTTTCAATGGAAAGGATCTTTCCGTTATCAATGGTAACCTCTGCGGGAAAGATACTTTTCTTCTCTATAGAGACTACTTGGCCCAGTATTTTTTTCATCTAAATGTGTTTCCCTTTTTCCCATCCGTGTTTCCCGAGGTATTGGTTGCCACCCTCCACAGCCCCCTCTTCTATGGTAGTTCCCATGGAATCGTTCCATCTGTTGAGATACCCGAAAAGGGATATTACGCCCAACATTTCAACAATTTCTCCTTCGTTCCAGTAGGTGTACAAACGCTTTTTTATCTCTTCGTCCACTGCATTGGGAACTTGGGATGCCAACAAGGAAAAATCCAAGGCGGCCCTTTCAGCTTCCGAAAATGAGGGATGGGTGCGATATTCCCAAATATTATCCAACTGTTCCTGTTCGGCCCCATAGCGTTCTGCGGCCCTTATGGCATGGGCTTGGCAATAGCGACATCCTGTGGCATTACTGCTCACCCAGGCAATCATTCTTTTTAAGGCAGAAGTTACCCTCCCTTCGTTGGCCATTACCGCTTTGTTCAAGTTTATGAATGCCTTTGAAATAGCCGGTCTGTGTTGCATGGTCAATACCGAATTTGGGCAGAATCCCAAGGTCTCGTTAAAGAACTTTGCGAGTTCTTCGGTTTCGTTATCATGGGATGGGTCTAAGGGCGTGACTAATGGCATATTTGTATATTTATGTTGTATTTTTGAATCCTACAAGTAACAAAAAAATAAGATCATGACAAATCATATTTCTACCAAATGGCTTGGTAATATGGCCTTTGAAAGCACTAATCCATCAGGGATGAATCTTCTTATAGATGCCGGACCAGAGAATGGTGGGGAGGGAAAAGGATATAGACCCAAAGCCCTTATGTTATCGGCATTGGCTGGATGTTCCGGGCTGGATATTGCTTCTATGATAAAGAAAATGAAATTGGAGGTAGATGAGTTTCATATGGAAACCATAGCCAACCTGACCGACGAGGATCCCAAATTTTATGACAAGGTAACCCTAGAATACCATTTTCATGGCAGTAATTTGTCGGAACATAAATTACAAAGGGCAATTGATTTGTCCATTGAGAAATACTGTGGGGTCATGGAGATGTTCAGAAAGTTCGCCGAACTGGAAATCAAGCCAATATTTCACCATAAATAGTCCCTTTTAGCACTATTGCCAATCTTTTAAACCTCAACTAAAAATCCATACCAATACTATGCGCTGGACGCTAAAACCGAAACCGGAAGAACAAAAAGTGATGGCGTTTGCCAACGAACTTAAAGTTGATCCTTTGGTGGCATTTTTATTGTTACAACGTGGTATTGATTCTTTTGAAGCTGCAAAAACTTTTTTCAGGCCTGAGCTGACCCAATTGCACGATCCTTTTTTAATGAAGGATATGGATTTGGCAGTGGAGCGTATTGAGCGGGCCATTGTTGAAGGGGAGAATATCTTGGTCTTCGGGGATTATGATGTGGATGGAACCACTGCGGTTGCCTTGGTATCGTCCTATTTATTACAATACTACCCCAACGTTGCGACCTATATTCCAGATAGATATGGGGAGGGATATGGGGTTTCTTATGCTGGAATAGATTTTGCGGAAGACAATGGGTTTACGTTGATCATTGCCCTGGATTGTGGGATCAAAGCCATAGACAAGGTGGCGTATGCCAAAGAAAAGGGTATAGATTTTATCATATGCGACCATCACCGACCGGGAGAGTCATTACCCAAAGCTGTGGCTGTTTTAGATCCAAAGAGGAATGATTGTAACTACCCCTATGATGAACTATGTGGCTGTGGGGTAGGATTTAAGCTGATACAGGCACTTGGATCGAGAAAAGGGGAAACCATTGAAGATGTGATACCCTTTTTGGATCTTGTTGCTACGGCCATTGGGGCAGATATTGTTCCGATAACAGGGGAGAATAGGGTTTTGGCCTATTTTGGGATGCAGGTAATCAATTCCAGTCCTAGGGCTGGTTTTAAGGCGATTATGCAACAGGCCAAAAAACAAGAATTTACCATTACTGATGTAGTTTTTATCATCGCCCCCCGTATCAATGCAGCGGGAAGGATGGAACATGGGCAACATGCGGTGAATTTGTTGAAGGAAACGGATTTTTCCCAGGCAGAAAAATTGGCAGCGGCGATTGAGAAATATAATGCCGACAGACGGGAACTGGATCAGGAAATTACACAAGAGGCTCTATTGCAGATCCAAACAAATAAGGAGGAAGAGCACTATACCTCTGTGGTCTATAAGGATACTTGGCACAAGGGGGTTATTGGTATTGTGGCATCCAGACTCACCGAAACCTATTATAGGCCAACCCTGGTCTTTACAAAAAGCGGGAACAAACTAGCGGCTTCCGCAAGGTCCGTAAAGGGGTTTGATGTGTACAATGCCCTTGAAGGTTGTGCCGACTGCATTGAACAGTTTGGCGGTCATAAATACGCAGCCGGACTTACACTTTTGGAAGAGCAGTACGCGGCCTTTAAAGCGAAGTTTGAAAAAGTGGTATCGGAAACCATTGACATCAACTTACTGACCCCAGAAATAGTGATAGATGCCCAAATTGACCTCGCTGATATTTCCCCAAAATTGATGCGGATATTGAAACAATTTGCCCCATTTGGACCAGGAAATCTATCTCCCGTTTTTATGACCGATAATTTAAAGGATACAGGCTATGCTAAAGGGGTGGGACAAGATGAAAAACATCTTAAACTTACCGCCACGCAATATGGCAACGGTCCTATTGGAGGTATTGGTTTTAATTTAGGGGATAAATTACAGATAGTGGCCAATCAGCAATCCTTTAGTGCGGTGTATTCTTTGGACGAAAATGAATGGCAGGGCAATGTCAGCCTACAATTGAAGCTCAGGGACTTGCATTAGAAAAAATCACTGCTAGTTATGGAAAATAAATTTTTAATAACTAAAGGTTATTAAAAAAAATGAAGAAAAGTAGAAAAAAGTGAACCTGGACACTCCTGTCCAGGTCCTGAAATTAAACTAACTCAAACTTAAACGAACACATTTTTTAATTATTCCTGCGTTGAAGATTACGCTTAGTGGAATACTTACTTTTTAGAGGGTTTTGTCCTCTAAAAAACACCATAAAGTGTTTTACTTATGTTGTTTAAATAAACTTACCCAAATATACGTTATTTTTAATAAATCTAAATAAGGTTTAATATAATTATAACATTTTCAAGGTGTTAGAATAGATTTTTTATGAATCGCTGCTTCTAACAATACCTAATTGTAGATTAAAGGCTGTATTAAGGAAGACAATACGAGTGTTGATTAAGAAAGATTGGAGAGGAAAAATGATTATTTCTCTATGGTTTGTAGGTTTCCAAGGTTAGGGTGTTTCCGTCAAAAACGCCATAGGTAAAATAATTTATCCAATCTCCTAGGTTTACATAGGTAGCTTTGTCGTTCAGGGCAATGGTCAATGGAAGGTGCCTGTGTCCAAAAACAAAATAATCGTAATGGTCCTGTTCCAGTTTTCTTTTGGCATATTGCACCAGCCATTCTTTGTCCTCTCCCAAGAATTTGGCATCATCGTCTCCTGAAATGAGCTTGTTCTTAACGGAGAGATATTTTCCCAATTTCACCCCCAAATCTGGATGGAGCCAATTGAAGAACCATTTGGATACGGGATTGGTAAACACCTTTTTCATCCTCTTAAAACCTTTGTCATCCGGACCCAGACCGTCCCCATGGCCTATAAAAAAGATGGTGTCATTTAGTTTAAATTGTTGTGGCTTGTGAAAAACAGGAATGTTCAATTCTTCCTCAAAATAGCCATGCATCCAAAGATCATGATTTCCCACAAAAAAGTAAACGGGAATACCGGCATCGGTAAGCTCTGCCAATTTCCCCAGCGTACGGGTATAACCTTTAGGAACAACGGTCTTGTATTCGAACCAAAAATCGAACAGGTCGCCCAATAAAAAAATCGCAGCGGCATCTTGTTTAATATGGTCTAACCAGGCGACAAACTTTTTTTCTCTAGGTCGACTTTCTTCCATAGTAGGAGCCCCCAAATGGTTGTCACTTGCGAAATAAACTTTTTTCCCTTTGGCAACCGTTATCTTCTCCATAAGGTAAAATTAAAGGTTGTCACTGGCATACCATTCTGCAAATGAAGAATCGGTTTCTTGTAATTTTAAGGAATGTAGAAGTATGTTTTCCGGCAGGCGCAGCTTTATTTTGTCAGCAAAATCCAAAACCATATTCTCACTGGTAGGCTGATATTCCGCCAAAATAACATTATGTCCCCTTTCCATGAGTTCCTTGGCCAATTCTAAATGGGGAGTATTCTTGTTAAATACGGTGGCATGGTCAAACTGATCCACAATCTCCTCCTTTACAATATTCTTTAAATCAGTGAAGTCAATGACCATTCCCAATTTAACGTGTGAGGTGTCCGTTATGGGCTTCCCAATGACCGTAACAGATAATTTATAACTATGACCATGAACATTTCTGCACTTGCCATCATAGCCGAAAAGAGCGTGGCCTGTTTCGAAACTGAATTGCTTGGTGATTCTGATATTGCCCATATTGTTTATTTGCACTACAAAAGTATGGATTCTTGTAAAACCAAACCATCTAGTTGTGCATCAAAACAAATTTCCTTCATAATAATTAATCCAAATGATACTTCCATGAAGAACAAAATAGTTGTTCTTTGTCCTTATTGGGGGCTTTTGTGAATTGATTTTGGGCCAGTATTTTTAATTGCAGGTTAGAATCATAAATAAATTACATTTGCGGGCTTTTTTAGAAAACTGGATATGGAACTTTTTGAACAACTGGAATTTAAGGAAATCCCTCTTTATGAAGGGGTCATTAATGACCTCCTTTCACAGAAGTACAGCATTGTGGACGATTTCTTTTCTCCAGATGAGATCTTGACCTTGAGAAACAGCCTACTTCTTAAATATGAAGAAGACCAGTTTAAGAAAGCGGCCATTGGGAGCAAAACCAACGAATTGATCGTAAGGTCCATTCGGGGTGATTTTATTCTTTGGATGGACGAAAAAGCCCAGGAAGAGGCAGAAAAACTGTTCTTCTCCAAAATAAACGAATTTGCCAACTATCTGAACAAAACCTGTTTTTTGGGCATCCTTCATAAAGAGTTTCATTATGCACTCTATCCGGAAGGTACCTTCTATAAGCGTCATTTGGATACCTTTCAAAACGATGATAGGCGCAAATTATCAATCGCCCTGTACCTGAACGAACCCAATTGGCAACCCGAACATGGAGGGGAGTTGGCCATTTACCTAACAGAGGGTGCCCAAGAAAACACCATAGAAATACTACCCAAACAAGGGCGTATGGTCATTTTTGAAAGCCAGGAACTGGAGCATGAGGTAAAAACGGCAAATAAGAACCGGTTGAGTATCACCGGATGGTTAAAGACGAGGTAGTTTTTATCTCTTGAACCTTTTTTGGTTTCTGACCCTGTTGACGAAATAAACCACTACTAGAATTAGGGCCAGGATTGGGAAAATGAAATTTCCGTTTAAAAATGATAATATATCCATGCTGTTGAATATGTATAAAGTTTGTTATTGTTTTTTAAGGAAAAGTGCTACTACGGCCGAGGTTACCACACCCATGGTTAAGGCACCAAAAGTACCTTGTACCATGTAACTTTTAAGATTGAAATAATTCTTAGCTCCTTCTTCAGTCATTTTACCAGTCTCCACCATGTAGTTGATGATATTGGGAAAATAGTTTGGGGCTATCCATGTGTTGCCAATATATTGAATCAATGGGGTCAATATGGCCACCACAATACTGATGATGATGCCACTTATAAAACCTTGTTTCCAAGACATTTTGCCTCCTAAATCCTTCTTTCTTTTCTCTTTGAGTGCCAAGACAAAGATGACAATGGCCACAAGGGCAAATAAATTGGTGTAGATGACTTGTTGGGCAATCAGCTCATCGTGCCATCCCATAGCTTTCTCAAAATATAGCCAGACCAAGCTAGATATGGCAAAAATGACTCCCCATTTGATCTCTGTACTGTACTTTTTCATAGATGGAATTCTGATGTAAATGTAAAATTTATTTCTTGAATTTATCCAATGCCTGTTTGGTGAAATCGGAGAGTACTAATTTCCCCGAAAGCTCTGCTCTTTCCGATAATAGGGAATCCCAATGTCCTGTTCCTTCCCATAGGATACTCTTCATATCCTCTAAGGCCTGTGGGTTATACGAGGCCAACTTTGTGGTGAATAGGTCCATTTCTTCGTCCATTTCTTTGCTGTTTTCAAAAACCTTGGCAAAGAGTCCCTTTTCTTTTCCCCAATAGGCATTCTTCCATTCTGTAGGTGCCAGGGACAGTTCCGCCAGTCCGGAATTCCCTATTTTTCGTTCTACGGCAGGGGCAATGACAAAAGGACCAATACCAATGGTGAGTTCAGATAGTCTAATTGAGGCGTCTTCAACGGCAAAGGCATAATCACAGGCAGCGATGAGTCCAACCCCACCTCCCACGGCCTTGCCCTGTACGCGGCCAACTATCAATTTCTTGCAGGTACGCATGGCATTGATGACATTGGCAAACCCACTAAAAAAAGCCTTTCCCTCTTCCAAATTGGAGACCGCCACCAACTCATCAAACGAAGCACCTGCACAAAAGGCACGATCTCCTTCTGATTTAAGGACGATTAGGGAAACTTCTTCCTTTTCTGATAATTCTTTCAGTTCATCGGCTAGTCTTGCCAACAGTTCGGCTGCAAAGGAATTGCTCGCTGGATGACCGAATTCTACAGTGGCAATTCGGTTCTCGATGGAAGTGTACAAACTCCCATTTGTTCTGGTTGTACCCATATTCATCAGATTGTAAGTTTCAAAATTAAGCGTTTTGCAAGAGGGGGCGAAATTTCCTCCTGAATTTCCAAACGAGGGCACCACCACGTATCGCCATCCACAGGACAAAGGCTATCCATATACCACTAAAGCCCCATCCAAAATATTTGCTTAAAAAAAGGACGGGGATAAACCCAAGAAAGGTGGCGGACAACAACACATTTCTCAAATATTTCATCTCTCCCATTCCCTTGAACATGCCGTCCAAAACAAAGGCCACGGTATTTACGGGCAGACTGAGAATCAGGATGTAAAAAACACCGTAAAAAGTGTTCAAAACGATGGTCTCATTAGAGAAAATTCGCCCTACTGGATAATAAAATATAAAAGCAAGTACTATCAATACCGCACTTACGGCCATCCCATATAGGGTGATTTTTTTTGCCAATTTCCAAAGGCCGTCGTAATCTTTGGCGCCCAACAGTTTCCCTCCCATAATATTCCCAGCGGCTCCATAACCATCAATAAAAAATGAAGAAAAGAGCCATAGGTTGATCGCTATGGTGTGGGCGCCGATATAACGGTCCCCCAATGCTGTTGCCTCCCGTACGGCCAATATCAAAGCCGCATTTAAGGCCAATGCCCGCACAAATAAATTCAGGCTCATGACCACTAATTTCCCTAGTTCTGGATGTAACGGAAAACGGAGCTTAAGACTTATATCGGTTTTGACAATCAGGAATATAAAGGTCATAAGCGCCATAACACCTTGGGATATTAAACTGGCATAGGCTGCCCCCTCCAAATACATAGGAGTGATGAGACCTTCCACCCCATAGACCAGTAAAAAGTCCAAAAATATGTTCAGCACCGCTCCGGTAATAGCTATAAGCATGGTCCAATAGGTATTTTGGAGGCCTCTAAAAATTCCAAAAACGGCAAATGTAAAGAGGGTCAAGGGAAAGCCCCATACCCTGATGGCGTAGTATTTTACACAGTAATCCAAAATCTTTCCCGTGGCATTCAACAGTTGAAAAATATCTTCGATTACAAAAATGGTGGATAATAAGATGATGATACTCAAGGCAATATTCAGAAAAATGGCCTGGGCAGGAAGGGTTTTAACTTCTTCCAGCCTGCCTGCACCCAAATATTGTGAAATAATTGCGGAAATGGCGCTTCTGGTTTGTCCAAGGACCCAGATCAACATGGATAGAAAGGAGCCCACGATACCTGCTGCGGCAAGGGATTCTAATCCGTCCACGGGAATATTTCCAACAATTGCAGTATCCGTAATAGATAAAATGGGTTCTGCTATTCCTGCAATCGTTGCGGGAATGGCCAATTTGTTAATGGTCTTAAAATTGACGGCTGTTTTCAAATATAAGGGGATTAAAGTACCATTTCATAGCAGTGAAAATGGTCATCACTTTGTTCGGGGAAATAAATATCACCTAGTTTTTGATAGCCTCTAGTTTCATAAAAAAGCTGATTGCGTTTGTTCTGGCTAAAGGTGTCCAAGCGTATGGAGGCATATTTTTTTGCCCTGGCGTAATTTTCGGCAAAATTCATTAACTCTTGGGCGTACCCTTTTTTTTGGTGTTGCGGATGTACTGCCAATCTGTGGATATATAAATTGTTATCGGATGGTGTCAACCATTTGACTGGTGCGTATTCCGCGTCCATATGGGTAGAAATTACGATGGTTCCTACAAGTTTTCCTTCCACTTCCATAACATAAAGCTCATTTCTCTTAATGTCATTTTCGAAGATACCAATAGTAGGATAGGAAGAGCTCCATTGTAAAATATTGTTTTTGATCAATTGCGCCGCACAGGCTTCTGTGATTGCAATTATGTCGGTCAATTCTCCTAACTTTGCGGTTCGGATCATGTATAGGTTTTATTTTAGTTGTAAATTTAACCTATAAAATTTTAAAACCTTATTATGAAAAATATTTTGGTTCCAATAGGGACTTCTCCGGAAGCCCACGAAACATTGCAATACGCTGTTGATTTTGCTTCTGAATTTTCCTCTCAGGTTTTTGTGATGGAAGTATTTAATGTTAAGGGGACCGGTGCCGGCACATTGGCTAACCTTCAAGAGAAAGTGGCCGAAAGTAGTAAGGAACGATTAATGGAGGTCATAAATAAGGTTGATGCAAAAAAGGTTGAGATAAAAATTGCCACCTATAATGGAGATTTGGTAGACGGATTGATATCTATCGACAGTGAATTGGGCATCGATTTGATCATTATTTCACCAAGAAGCAATGATATTAAAGAGGAATTGTATTTGGGCCATACCTCTGGAAGGGTAGTAAAAAGAACAGATATTCCAACACTAATTGTACCCAAAGGGACCGTTTTTAAACCTTTTAAAACAATTTTGACCGCTTTTAAATCTGGTGTGTTAAAAAGAAAAAGGATTCTGGATCCTTTAATGGATATCCAAAAAAAGTTTGCCTCAAAAGTGAACCTATTAATGGTGAAAACACCTGGGTATTCCGATGATGATCTAAAGATCAATACGGCACTGATGGACATAAGCTCCCAACTTACGTTGACAGAAAATTCTTCTACCTATTTAGGGGTTTTGGAGCATTTTAGATCGCAGCATCCAGATTTACTCTGTGTATTTAGGAGAAAACGTGGTTTTTTTAAGAATTTATGGGAAAAGAACACAATTCTAAAGTCGGAATTTTTCGCTCCAGTACCGGTTTTGGTACTAAGTGTGAAAAAAGATTAAGACAGGTTGTTTTTTGTTGGGGTTGCATTTTGATTCCATGTGAAAATGTATTTTCTTTGCCGCAGCCAAAAAGGGGGATTAGCTCAGCTGGCTAGAGCGCTTGCCTGGCAGGCAAGAGGTCACCGGTTCGACTCCGGTATTCTCCACCAGTAACCAAAGGGCTTCAAGAGTTTTTGACTTTTGAAGCTTTTTTCATTTGCACGCAATTTGCACGCAAAATATGTTTAAAATTAACTTTGATATTCTTTGATCCAAATTGGATCCATATGACGCTTCTTCTCTCTTAACAGAATATTTTTTTAAAAAGTTTCATTTCCTTGATCTACTTTTAATTTTCAATATTAGATTGGGGAATTTAAGTCACAAATAGGTCAATTAACGATAAGATTTAAAAAGTCGTAAGATTTGACTCCTATGGAAATCTTTACTTCTGGTTATAAACCGTATAATATATTGGCCGTTTTAGGAGGTTCTATAAGTATTCTTTAATTTTTAAAAAATTATAAAAGATATATTGAACATATGTTCGATATATCCTATATTGGGATGTATAATGAACATATGTTCATTATACAATTGTTAGGCAAAATTTAAAAAATGAATTCTTCTTTCAAAAATTATCAAAACCTGAATACGAAGCATAAGAAAACCATTTCTTATATGCTAAGCGGAGTTCTGATTTTTGCGATTGGAATTGTTGGAATAGGATATATGGATAACGAATTAATTTTGGAGGACGGTCGTTTGGAGATAACTGGATTATATGGAGCTGAAATACCACTGTCGGACATTCAATTAATTGAATTAACGGAGAAAAGACCTAGTTTGCAAAGAAGAATCAATGGGTATTCATTTGGTAATCGCAAAAAAGGATTTTTCAGGACAAATGATGGAGAAAGAATTAAAGCCATTATCAATTCTAATGTTTGTCCATGGATTTTAATCACAAAAAAATCTGGTGAAAAAATATACTTTTCCTCAAATGGAAAATCCAACCAGACTATATATCAGGAAATGAGAAAAACTTTGCCTAACATGGGCTATGATTCATTGTGGCATCATACAAAATACAAAAAATAGAAACAACCAAACGGCCTGATTTCATAAGTGGGAAAGTCTACGACGTTCCCCACAACGAAATCATAGCCTGGGCGTTAGCGCCAATGGTGCAATAAAAAACAAAGCATTACGGAGAGTTACGTGGAATGAAAGTTTAGACTAAGGCTCGGGCAAAGCTGATCCTTTTTAAATTGCCTTACCAATCTGTACGCAAGCAGAACGCACTCACCTCCTAGTTTGACCTTAAAAAGGCAATTTATAAAAGGTGTAAGAGCGTTAAGTTGTCATATCGCCTTTCACAATGACCTGGGCAACACCACGGGCGCTAACAAGGCCTATAATCCATTGTTTAGCATATTTACTGCAGTTCAAAAGTTTTCGTACTTTAGACCGGCATGATCCCTAGCTCGATTTGATTGACATCAAATCTCAACAACGGAATCATAGCCAAACCGTTGTAGGTAATTTTAATTGAATGCAAAAAATACTGATCTTAATTTCTTTATTCTTCTTTATCAGTTGTCAATCCTCAAAGCAACATTCAGAAATTCCGAAAATATGGTTAGGTATAGTGAATTATGACTCTGGATGGATAAAAGAACGCGGAGAATATAATTCAAATTATAAACCCCATCGAGCTAGAATAGGGGTTTGGGAAGAATTTTATGAAAAACTAAAAATAAAAGCAAAGGGTAAATACGAGTCTGACTTTTTTGTTCAGTGTTGTATTGGAGGACCCTGTGATATGTACTACAGCTATAAAGTAGGCGAATGGGTATATTATCACACTAATGGTCAAATTAAAGCCAAAGGGGTGTTTAGAATTCGGAGAAAGAAAATTGAAACAAGTTGTGAGGGTGGTGATTATATTAAGGCAGGTGTTGTGACCGACGCATGGGTGTTTTTTGACGAAAATGGCAATAAAACTTCACCTAATCAAGAATTCATTCGAGAAATTGAAGAAAGTAGTTTTATTATTGATTGGGGCACTTAAAACTACCTACAACAATACCTATAAGCAATGCTGAGTTTGGTGTTTAATCTAAAGTAAGCGTATATTTACTATGTCCGCAAAATCTTTCTGATTTTGCTCTGGCGAAAAAATATAAATCAAAACAAAAAGCTTTTGCTACGCGCGAAGACGGAAATAAAAAGTTTCCTTGCCTCCGCACTACTCATAGCTTAGGCGTTGTAATACATTTTAAAAAACTAAATCCCTAAAAAAGAACTCAAAAGAATATGATAAAAATCGGAAGTTTACTATTGGTTTTACTCCTATTCATTTCTTGCGGTTTAAAGAATGAAAAATCTGAACAGATCTCTACAACAGAAGATCAAATGAAAGAATTGATAGCAATATTATCTTCAGATTCTAAACCGCATAAAGAAATTGGACCAAAATTATCCGATTCTGAAATTCAAGAAGTGGAAAATGCACTTGAATTAGAACTTCCACCTTCCTATAAAATATTTTTAAAAGAATTTGGTAATGGCGCATATTGGCTATATATGAATGCCATAGATGATGTTAAACAAAAAAACTTTTTGAATAAATACCGCAAAGATTTAGGGAAAACGATTCATTTAGTCGGAGGAAAAGAATATGAAGTGGATTCACTTCTTTGCTTAATGACAGAGGATTCGAACGGCGGAGCTTGGGTTTGGTTGACATCTGAAAATTCAGAAAGCGGAGAATGGCCACTAGCGTACTATAGTTTGAGCGATAAAAAACTTCATTACAAAGTTGACAATTTTATCGAATGGTTAAGACTTCTCACGAAGGGTAAATATGAAGTGATTCGTGAACTTGATCTGGACGGAAAATTAGGCCTAGGCTAATAATTTTCTTGAAAAGGGAAATGAAAAACGTATTACAACAACGTGTATAATTAATTGCTGCGGAATTTCCTCGCAGGAAATTCACTTGAATTAATTAACTTGCCAATACGTTGGGAAAATCCTAACGGATTTCCCGCAACTAACCATACACGAACCGTTAGCTACAATTTGAGAAATGACGAAATACATTCAAATTTTCATACTTTTTTTAACCATATCTGCTTGCGGACAAAAAGCAACTGAAATGAAAACACCAAAAACTGCTAATGAGCAGTTTGCAGAATTCATTGCGAAGAAAAAATTTGTTGAACAAACCTATCCGAATTATTATCAAGGAATCACAGATGAAAAAATGCGACCAATTTTAACAGAGAAAATCAACCAAATTGCATCTGACTTTAAAAACGTTGCGGAATCTGAAAATCAGACTGACCAAGATTATCAAGAACAAATTGGAATTGGACTTTCAAGATTTAGAGAAAACTATCTGGAATTAGATACCAAAGACCGAGAAATGGTTTGTGTTTATATTGAGCAATTAATGGATATTGTCGGACTGGAAAGTTCGAATGGACAGTTGAATAAATTTATGTACGGATTTGACCCAATGGAAATGGAAAAGGAAGAAAGATGGACTGACGAACACGGGAACGTCTTTATCCAAAAAGGAAATGAAGTTTCCATAATTCCAGCTAAATACGAGAAAACTGGAAAAACATACAAGGTGTTTATTTTCAATGAGACCTCAAATGAAATTCAAGTTTCAGAAAGGCTTAAAATACAACCGAATGAATTTAAAGTTTTCAATATGGTGGACACAGACACGCTTGAATTAAATAATGGCGTAAAATTTTTGTTTGGAGAAACTTATGGACTAGAAATAGAGGACAAAAAATCACAAGTCAGCGGACTTGGAGCCGAATTTCTGGTAAAATACGGAGTTCCTGACGAAGCTGAATGGGCTTTTGTGATTGTCCCGGAAGGCCAAGGAGATTAAAAATAAAAACTGTAGCTAACAACGTGTAAAAATAATTGCTAGGTCACCGTTCATCGGAAAGTCCTGCGGACTTTCCTTCCGTATTTTTCCTTTTGCTATATTGAGGGCTTAACCACGCAACTATCTTTACACCAACCGTTGGCAATAATTTAAATGACTAATAAACTCAATATTTACGAAAAGTTATTTTTTTACCTTTTCACCTCGACCACACGGACTAATAAGTCAATACCTAAATGGTCAACAACAATTTTCTTAGCGACTGTTACTGCTCTTTATCTGCTAGCATTTGGGATTTTTTCGCCTTTTGATATGAAAATTCTCGGACGGAATGGATTCATGCTTTTCATGGGTACAAGTATTGCTATTCATTGGTTGTATTTCCTAAAGGACAACAGGATTTTAAAAAAGTTTGAGAGGACAAAGCCTCGCACGCAAATGATTGGAAAAATCCTTACTGGACTTTATACTTTTGGCGGATTTGCAACTCTATTTTATTCCCTAGGAATTGATTGGATATACACGCTATTTCTAGGCATGCTTTTTGGAGTTTTAGAATTTTCAGCCAAATGGTTGGGGACTGACCCAATAAAATTTGAATAAAACTATTGCCAACATTGGCTATAATCCATTGTTTAGCTTATTTACTACAATTCAAAAGTTTTCGTACTTTTAACCGGCATGATCCCAGCTCGATTTGATTAACATCAAATCTCAACAACGGAATCATAGCCTAACCGTTAGCTACAATGACCTAAAAACTCACGTATAAAAATTAAAAACCACAAATGTTGAAAATATCATTCGTACTTTTTATCACACTACTCTTACCTATTGTAAGTACAGCACAGGAAAATAAAGTAACTACAGGAAATGAAAATGGGACACTTATAGCGATTGGTGGTGGAGATATTGGACACACTAATATTATGAAAGAATTTCGGAAACTGGCTGGCGGAGATTCTGCGAAAATAGTAGTTATACCAACAGCATTTGTGAGGGACAATGAAATAGATACATTGTTATTAAAAAGAAATTTCAGGGAATATGGAATACCTAATTTTACTGTTCTACATACAAATGATTCTACTGAGGTAAATACAGATGATTTTGTGAAACCGATTAAGGAAGCTACAGGTATTTATTTTACAGGTGGTAGACATTGGAGAATAGCGGATAGTTATTTAAATACCAAAGTACACAAGGAACTATTAAAATTATTGGACAGAGGTGGCGTAATTGCAGGTTCGTCAGCAGGCGCAACTATACAAGGTTCCTATTTAGCAAGAGGAGATACGAAAAACAATCAAATAATGATGGGAGACCACGAAATTGGATTCGGATTTATTTCAAATATTGTTATTGACCAACACGTGTTAAGCCGAAATAGACAGTTTGATATGTTTACAATCCTAGAGAAAAAACCTGAACTTTTGGGTGTCGGAATTGATGAGAGTACAGCTATCGTGGTCAAAGGAGATACTTTGCAAGTTATTGGAGAAAGTTATGTTATTATCTATGACAAATCGTTCTGGTCAAATGAACATAATCCATTCGATGAGGAAACTCAAAAAAAACTTCCAAATAAAAACCAATTATTCTATTTTTTGAAAAGTGGAGATAAATATAATTTAAGAGACAGAAAAGTCATTCGGAATTAAACATTGTGCATAATCACTTTAGCTAACAACGTATATAGCTCATAGCTAATCAGTTGCTTAATCGAAGTTAAGGTATATTTGGAAAGTCGCCAAATTTTTAAATTTGACGATTTCCTACAAAAAAGATAAATAGTAAAATTTAAAAATCTGGCTTGTGCTCAATCCGAAATTAATCGCTAATTAACACGCTACGAGCCATACACAAGACCGTTGTACACAAGCTAAATGAATATAAGAAGAGTTATTATAAATAGAATCCTATTCCGTTTAGTCCCTATTATTGGTTTATTAATTGCAATAGTATACTTCAAAGGAATTACCCTTGGTAATATTCTGCATAAAATTTCTATTTGGGATATACTTCTTTTGGGAGTATTGGGCTATTTTTTTTATGACCTAATTAGACACTTTAAAAAAAGGGCCGAAAGAAATAAAACACTTAAAAATGCTAAGCTCTATGATTACCCAACCGATATAAAAATACCAAGAAGATTAAACTTCTTGGACAAACGGATCAGTTTTAATGAGAGAAGTATTGATATTACATTCAAAAACAATGTGATCTTGTATTTAAATAAAGACAAGAAAAAATTAGAATTGAAAAAGACCTTTGGCAAGAAAAACTTGAGCTTCAATGATATTCAATTCATATTCCTTGAATACAACCAGTATGAAAAGGACACTTTGGTCGACCTTTTTTCTTACGGTTCTTCATTTGATAAAAACATTTGGAACAATGCTATAAGGGCTCAACTAAGAAATGGGGAACAAATTACACTTTTTGAGGCGCAACTTGAAGAAACTAATAATGAGGCAATGGTCAACTATCAAATTTCTGGAAAACATGAAGAAAAATCTTATTTGGAAAATGGAATTAATTTAATTGGATTGTTTAGTTTTTTTATGGAAAAAAAATACTTAATAATTGATAATAGAATATAAAAAGCCTGTGTACAACAATACCTATAAGTAATGCGGAGTTAGTGTTTAATTTAAAGTAAGCGTATATTTACTATGTCCGCAAAATCTTTTCGATTTTGCTCTGGCGAAAAAATATAAATCAAAACAAAAAGCTTTTGCTACGCGCGAAGACAGAAACGAAAATGTTTCCTTGCCTCCGCACTACTCATAGCTGAAGCGTTATGCCTTATTGACAAAAAGAATAAAGAATGGATATAATCGAACAAATAGAAATTAAAAATTTCCGTTCTTTTGGTAACAGGAAAAAAGAGTCTTACAAAGTATTAAAATGCCAATCATTAAATATTATTTCAGGAGCTAACGACTCTGGAAAATCAAATATTTTAAGAGCATTAAACTTATACTTCAATAAAAAAACTGATTTAAATAATTTTTTTGATTTCAATAAAGATTTCTTCAAAAAAGAAGACCTAGATGAAAATGAAATAAAAGAGGAATTAGTTACAATTAAAATCTGGTTCTACAATCCAAAAAACTTTGGGAAAAACAAAGAAAAAACTACAAATATTTATTTGCCAGAAAAGTTCTGGGTAAGTAGAAAATGGAAGAAAACATCAGAATTTAGTCAATTTGACCAATTATCAAGCATTGAAAAAGATTTTGAAATTGAAAAAGGTTCTGACTTTGATTACTTTTTGGAAGACAATATTGATGGAACCAAATCTCTAAAATCAAATGCTCGAGCAAGTCTTCAAAAGCAATTAACTGACTTTATCAATTCTATTCAGTTCCACTACGTTCCTGCAATAAAAGACAGTAGCTATTTCTCCCACCTATACGGTGAATTGCAACAAACTTTATGGAAAACTAAAATATCTACAGTAGAAGATAAGAAAAATGAATTTGAAAAAGCAATACAAGTTGAGACAGATATTTTGATGTCTGAGTTTAAAAATTCAATTTCTATTAACAGTGATATAAAACCTGTCTTTCAACTACCTTCGGATTTGATTAATTTGTTTAGAGCATTAGTAGTCCAAACAGGAAGTGTGGATTTGACCTTAAGAGGAGATGGATTTCAAGCAAAACTTATTCCTGAAATACTCAATTTCATTGCAATTAAAGAACTTTCATTTACTGCCAAAAGTATCAAGTCAGACTATAAAGCAAAAAAATATTTTATATGGGGGTTTGAAGAACCTGAGAATTCTTATGAATACAGAAATGCTCAAATATTAGCGGAAAAATTTAAGGAGATATTTTCTAAAAATGCTCAAATATTTATTACAACCCACTCTTTTAATTTTCTATCACTAAGAGGTGAAAACATTGGCATATATAGAGTCTGGAAAGACAACGAAATTAAAAGGTCTAAAATAACTAAGTTAAAATTTGATAGTAAAGGAAAAATAAAATTCGACTCATCTGCTTTAAATTCTGATTGGGATTTATTGCAAGAAGAATTAGGCTTTTTCTATTTAAATGAAGAGCTAAATCATATATATGAGGAGAAACAAAAACAACTAGACATAATTAAAAACAAAGCAGAGCAAATAGATAAGCCAATTATTTATTCAGAAGGTTATAATTACAAGTATCTACAAAAAGCCAAGGATATTTATTTACCCGAAATAGATGTAGACATAAAAGATTGTGGAGGAAAAAATGAATTACAAAAATTATTTAAATTATTTGTGAAAACAGATTTTGACAGATTTAAAATATTTTTCATTTTCGACTGTGATGCTAGAGGTTCATATTCGGACTGTAAAAGCCTTAAAACAAAAGATTTAGTTCCATATATTTTCGAGAAAAACCCGAATAATCAAATTGAAGAATTACAGTCAGGCATTGAAAATCTATTTGACTCTGAAATAATTGAAATTAAAGACGAGTCCTATTTATTTGATGTTACCACTATTGATAGAAATGGTGTTATTCAAAGTAGAAATCGAAAACTTAGAAAAGATAATTTTGAGAAGTATATTCTTGAAGAAAGACTAATAGATGAAGATTTTTATAGATTTGAATCCCTATTTGAATTAATAAAAGAAAAGTTAAATAACAAGGCATAACAATGTATATAAAAAATAGGCGAAATAGTAATATAATCAAGTGTTTCGGCTCGAATCAAACTTTGTGCTTAACCAAAAGTTTAGTGCTTCGAAACCACCTGCTTTTCATATACTAAACGTTGTACAACATTTACAAAACAAGACGAAAATGAATATCTACAGAAGTAAAAGCTCATTTTTTGTTAAAATAATTACCTTGATTGCAATGATTTTAATGTCATTTGTTGCTCTGACTCTGTTAATTACAAACAAAAATTACGGACTGCTTGGAGGAACAGTTTTGAGTTTGCTGACAATTGGAACCATACTTTACTTCTTTGCGAACTCTCTGAACAGAGTGATTCTGGAAAAAGACAAGGTCATTTTAAAAAAGACTTTTGGACAAATTGCTATTCCGTTTTCGGAAATAAAAGAAATTAAAAAACTGGAATATTCTAATCTGACGATGACTTATGGAAGTAGAGGAGTTTTTGGGTTTATTGGAAATACAATGGACGATTCGATTAGTTTTGTTAAGGACAGAAAGCAAATGTTTCAAATTATAACTGACAATAAAAAATATGTCTTGAGTTCTGAAAACTCAACTGAACTAATAAATGAAATAAAAAACGTTGTACAACAAGGGCTATAATTCATTGTGGCAGTATGCAAAAAACAATAATAGAAACCATCAAACGGCCTGATTTCATAAGTAGAAAAGTCTACGACGTTTTCCACAACGAAATCATAGCCTTGGCGTTAGCGCCAATGGTGCAATAAAAAACAAAGCAGTACGGAGAGTTACGTTGAATAAAAGTTAAGACAATGGCTCGGGCAAAGCTGATCCTTTTTAAATTGCCTTACCAATCTGTACGCACGCAGTACGCACTCATCCCCTAGTTTGACCTTAAAAAGGCAATTTATAAAAGGTTTAAGAGCGTTAAGTTATCATAACGCCCTCACTATGGCCTGGGCAACACCACGGGCGCTAACAAGGCCTATAATCCATTGTTTAGCGTATTTACTACAAATCAAAAGTTTTCGTACATTAGACCGGCATGATCCCAAGCTCGATTTGATTGACATCAAATCTCAACAACGGAATCATAGCCTAACCGTTGGCAACAATTGGATAATAAAATATAATAATTAAGAATGACCTGTAACAAATGTGGCTCGAATAAGATCATTAAAGGAGCGCGAGTTGTAGATTATGGACATGGGAATGTCAAAAAAAATCTATCAGTTTATATTCAAAAAACAGACAATGTATTTTTTAATAAGTTTGAGCAGGGTGAGTTAATCGCTCAAATTTGTTGCTCTTGCGGCGATGTAGAATTTACAATAAGTAATGTGGATGGCCTTTGGGAGGCGTATACCAAATCCAAAAAAACGGAAAATTAAATAATAAACTGTTGCCAACAGGGGCTATAATTCATTGTGGCATCATGCAAAAAACAATAACATTAACCCCAAAACGGCCTGATTTCATAAGTGGAGAAGTCTTCGACGTTCACCACAACGAAATCATAGCCTAGGCGTTAGCCTTCATTATCTAAAATCTCGCTATCAACTTAATTACCATACCTTTAGATAAACTAACCATCAATGATAAAATTCTTTAGGAAAATTCGCCAAAAATTATTAGACGAAAATAAATTGAGTAAATATCTTCTTTACGCCATTGGAGAAATTATACTTGTTATAATTGGAATATTAATAGCGCTTTTTATAAACAATAAAAACGAAGTTCGAATGGTTGAAAATAAATTCATTACAAACCTTTTACAGGTTCAAAAGGAACTTGAGTTAAATATTGAAAACACAAACAGCAGCATAAATTATTATTTAACCAAGGACAATCTTATAGCATCTGTAATGGCTGATTCTTTGACTACTGAAGATTACTATTCAGATATGAAGAACATAAACATAAAGCCTTCAAAAGGCCAAGGGTTGTGTTATATAATCTTCAATACAACACAAGTAAATACTCTAAATAATCGTGTTGTTAAGTTGAATCAAAATACTGATAAGCTACCCAATGAATTTTATCCAATTCTTGAAGAAATAAATAAAATTTATTCTCAATTTAGAACTATAGTAATGGATTGGAATGCAAAAATGCTCACTTTAGAAAACTCAAATATTGCCAAGTTTAGTGATAATTACAATTGGTTTAACAAGGTTTATTATTTTGAAAAATCAAATTCAGAAGCATTTGAGTACTTTGTAAATGACCCAATATATAAAAACTTAGTATCACAGTATTCCTTTTTATCCGAAGAACATTTTAAATCCATAAAAACTTTTAGAAATGAGGGAATCAAATTACACACAGCCATTTCTGACTTTCTGAGACTGGAAGCTAAAACAGATTCAATATCTAATAAATTTATTCTAGATAAAGAATTATTAGACTGCTACGCTGGAAAGTATTCATTTGGTTCTGACTCGTATTTTGAAATAACAATAAAAAACAATAAATTATTTTTATCCTATGAATTTGAAAATCTGGAACTTACAGATATATCTGAAACTAAATTTGTAGGAGTTGATAATGATTTCTCAATAACATTTGAGAACACTAATAATTGTATTTCCAATAGTTTCATTTTTCAGCAAGACGGAGTGTCTTACAAATTTATTAAATGAAATAAAAATAATAACGAAAGGCTAACAACATGTATAATTAATTGCTTGTGCAAGTGCTTATTCGGAAAATTCCTATGGAATTTTCCGAGACAGTTATTGTTTACTAAATTAGGTGCTGACCACCGCACTAATCATACACAAACCGTTGTAAAACATCATGAAAAAAACTCTGATAATATTAATAATAGTTCTGACTTCGCATTTAGCTGAAGCACAGTTTATAAAAGAAAAATCAATAAACGCTCAAATTGGATATGGTATCAGTGTGCCATATAATAGTATCGACGAAGTTGCCGATGGTGGCTTTTTTGCACAAGGAGAATTGGTTTTAAATGTCGCTTCATGGTTTGAATTAAGACCTTACGCAGGTTTTATTTTAACAAATTCTAGCGGAAAAGATTTGAATAACAATCCTACTAATGAAAAAGCTGAATCAAAAGCCTTTTTACTTGGAGGAAAAGCAAGAGTTCGTGCACCAATTGCTTGGGTTGCACCATATGTTGAAATTGGAATAGGAACTTCAATTGGAAAATTTGAAACATTAACAGCTTTTGACAATATTGATAAAGGAGGAATAATTTATCACATACCTTTTTCAATTGGTCTAGAATTAGGGAAAAATAATAATGTTGATTTAGGGTTTACTTATTATTTTCAACCATCAGTTCAGCAGTTCGTTGGAGCATTTGCAGTTGGAATTACATTTCCACTGAATAATAAAAAATAACGTTTTACAACAATGTATAAAAATAATCGCTCAATTTTGGGCTTAACGAAAGGTCGTTGCAAGTTTACTACGTCTGATTTTCCTGCGGAAAATCCTCGCATGTAAACCCGCAACTATTCTTATACGAACCGTTGGCAACAATTAAAACATAAAAAATGAAAAATATATTATTAATTATCCTTTTGGTAGTCGCTAATTATTCAATAAAGGCACAAACAGATACTTATCCTAAAGGAAGTTACATGAATTTCCAAGAAATATTGGATAAAACCCCATCTGAAAACTTTTCTGTTGAGCTCGAAAAACGGAGTAAAGGAAAAATAAAAATGAATGGCGGAAATGATTATCAACTAAACCCAATCGATGAAAATATTAAAAATAATGTTTTAAAAAAGGAAGTCTATGCATACTCTGACGGGAATGATTTGTATTTAAACAGCTTCCAACACGAACTACAGTTTTGGTATAGTAAAGTTGATGGTGAAAATGATAATTATTTCGTTTTTAATGCTGGTATTCCAATGAACATGAAAAGATATGGAATGAAATCTTCTGATATTTCATATATGTTTGGAGGGATTATTGCAGGATTTAGTGCGGCCAAAAGAGCATTAATCCGCTTGCCTTACTTAATGAACAAAAATACTCAAGAAGTAATATTAGTATCCGAAAAAAATATTAGAGATTTAATGAATGGATCAACGGAGCTGATTGCGGAATATGAAAAAGAAACTGAAAAAGATAACGTTGAGACATTGAACAAGTACCTTATAAAATGGGTATCTGAAAAGTAAGAACTGTTGCCAACAAGGGCTATAATTCATTGTGGCATCAAGCAAAAAACAAAAATATTAACCACCAAACGGCCTGATTTCATAAGTGGGAAAGTCTACGACCTTCCCCACAACGAAATCATAGCCTAGGCGTTGTAACCAATTTAACAAAATGAAATTTGTTCAGGTATTATTCTTCATTACCATAATAGCTTTTAACTCTTGTAAGCAAGGTAAAAAATCCAATTCTGAAGAGATTAAAATTAATGTTGAGCTAAAAGATAAACTAGAATCAATTTTATTAAAAGATCAAGGAATACGAGAAATAGTAGATGGAAATTTAAATCATGAAAGAAGGGTTTTCTTGTTAAATGAAATGCAATTGAATGAAACGGATATAGAAGGGAACAAAAAATTTGACTTAATGGATGAAATTGATAGTATCAATTTACTCGAAACCGAAAACATTATAAAAAATCATGGCTACCCGAGTAAATCTTTAGTTGGCGAACCTGCTAATAAAGCTGTTTTTTATGTCATTCAACACTCTAATAAAATAGAGGAATACTTACCTCTAATTAGAAAAGCTAGCCAAAATGGAGACATCGCTAAAACCTCATTAGCAATGATGGAAGACAGGAATTTAATGAATAAAGGAATTGAACAACTTTACGGGACCCAGATAAAAGGACAAACCAATAAAAAAGGTGAATGGATTTACTTCCTCTGGCCAATTAAAAATGCTGATTCAATTAATATTTGGAGAAAAGAAATTGGATTTAAACTAAACGTAGAGGAATATGTAAAGGAAATGGGAGTTGAATTTAGATTATATCAAATCAACGAATTAAGCGATTTATAAAAAACTGGTTACAACAATACCTATAAGTAATGCGGGGTTGAGTATTTAACTCAATGGTTTGCGTATATTTACTATGTCCGCAAAATCTTTTGGATTTTGCTCTGGCGAAAAAATATAAATCAAAACAAAAAGCTTTTGCTACGTGCGAAGACGGAAACGAGAAAGTTTCCTTGCCTCCGCACTACTCATAGCTTAGGCGTTAGGCAACATATGAAAAAGTTAATTCTGATAGTCACTAGTATTTTCTTAATGTCCAACTTATCTGGACAAGAATGTGAATATGAGGAATATTTTCGGTTGACAGATTTGGCTAAAAAAGAGTTTTCTGAACAAAATTTTAATGGGGCTAAACGGAACTTCCAACTTGCCTTTGCCAAAACCGACATTCCCCTCGGACATGATTTAAGCTATGCCTTGGTCACAGCTAATGAAACAAAGGACAATGAATGGGCTGAACATGTGGCAGAAAAGTTGGCAAAAGGTGGTACGCCATTAAGGTATTTTGCAAAATTCAAAAAGAAGAAGTGGTACAATAAATTTAAATCAAATTTTGAACTACATGCTAAATATTACGTAGACCATTTTAATATAGAAATGCGAAATCGATTCTTAGAAATTTCACAAGACGATTATGAATTTACTAATAAATACCACCAGTGGAGAGAACGAAAAATAGAATTGACATTACAAGAATTAATTGACGGAGCAACAAAGATACTAACGGACTTTAAGGATTTCAACGAAAAATATGGGTTTCCAAATGAACAACATATGGGATACAATTATGTTCGTCATAAAAATAGAATTGAACCATATCATGTTGATGTTATTATGATACATAGTAATCAATGGGGTGTGTTAACATATGAAGATAAAATACATGACCTTGTCTGCACAGGGGGTATTCACCCGAGTTTTGAAAAATCATTAAAAGGGATTCGTGGATATGGCAATAGCACTGGAGTTGAACAAGAAATGCAAGCCAGATATGCAAAATACAGAGGGACAAAATAAAATACGTTGCCTAACATTGGCTATAATTCATTGTGGCATCATGCAAAAAACAAAAATAATAACCGTCAAACGGCCTGATTTCATAAGTGGGAAAGTCTACGACGTTTCCCACAACGAAATCATAGCCTAGGCGTTGTGTGTCAGTTTAACAGAACAGCAATTAGAAGATTAGAAATATAAAGTTTACAATGAAAAAGAAAATTATATGGATTTTAATTGCGATACTGATAGTTACAATTGGTTATTTAGCTTCATTGTCTGACCCACCAGAAGATGAATCAATAAGGTTTGTTGACATCAATAATTATATATCAAAGGAAGAAATGTTTTTTGATATTGATAGCTTAACAAGCACCTTTGAGAAGATTCACCCTAATCCATATAGATTTTTCCAAAAAACCAATCACCAATCAAAGGTCGACTCTATAAAACTACAGCTTCCAGATAGTTTGACTATTATAAATTTTTGGCGAATTATTGATCAAATTGTCATTGGCTATAACGATGCTCATTCAACTGCACATGATAGTTATGTTCTCACAGATTATGTAAAAAAGGAAAAATTATTCTTTCCCCTTTCGGCAAGAATAGTTGAAAATAAAATACTTGTTTCGGTTAGTGAAAGTCAAGAGCAGATTTTGCCAAAAAATACAGAAATAATAAAAATAAACGGGAAGACATCCGAGGAATTGATTAAAGACTTACTCAACCATGCTACAAGAGAAGCGCAATCATTGAAACTTTTGGAAATATCGGATGATTTCCGGTTCTATTTATGGAAAACCTACAATTGGGAGGAAGATTTTAACATACATTTTAAAACAATTGAAAGTTCAAGTGCAGATTCAATGCTTATAAACGGCATTAAATGGGAAAATCGAGAAAAATTAACGAAAAATGAAACTCAATCATATAATTTCAACATATTGGAAAACCAAGTTGGCTATATGAAAATCTCAGACTTTAATAGTGATGAAAAAGAAATTAAGAACTTTTATAAACAGTCCTTTAAATCATTAGTAGAAAATAATTCATCACATATAATCTTAGATTTTAGAGGTCACAAAGGAGGAGCTGATAGCTTTGGAGAACATTTAGCTAAATATTTTGCCAAAGAACCATTTAGAAAATTATCAAAAGCATATTGGAAAATAACCCCTGAGTTTAAAGAAGCCTTTGACAGAAAATTTATCCCTATTAGTATCCGTTGGTTTAAACCAGTTTATCTGGTTAATGGATATTCAAGCATTTTTTATGGAGCGAAAAAAAATGAATTGGTAACAGTCAATTATGAAATGAATAAACCTTTATCCGAAGAAGAGAGATTCCTTGGAAATGTATATTTGATAACAGACCATAATACTTTTTCAGCAGGGTCAATTTTCGCAGAAATGTTTAAGTTTTACAATATGGGGAAAATAGTTGGCCAACCAACAGGTAATTTGTACTCTTTTAATGGTTTTGCGCTTACTAATTTCACGCTACCCTATTCAAAATTATCATTTCAAGTTTCTTCGGTTTATAATATTGCAAATAACGAATATGAAGGAATGAAATCTGTACAGCCTGACGATATTATTGATTTAAAAGAAAACCCTGTGGATTATATTATTGAAACATATATCCGATAATTAGAAAATTAACATAGAAGAAAACCGAACACACAACAATGTATATAAAAAATAGGCGAAACAGTAATAAATTCAAGGCTTTTGGCTCGTTTCGAAATTTATGCTTAACCGAAAGTTTGGTGCTTCGAAACCGCCTACTTTTCATATACTAAACGTTGTGCAACATTTAAATCAAATGAAGAATTTCCTAACTATAATCAGCTTTTTATTTTCAATTCTTGCCGTTTGTCAATCCAATCCCATGGATTTGTACAATACTGGCAACGCAAATTTTAAAGCTGGAAACTTCGAAAAAGCAATCGAAAACTATACGGAGTTAATGGAAATCATTGAAGAACCTACTGTCCAAAAAACCTGTTTTATCAATCGAGGTCTTTCATACGACAGACTTAAAAAATATGACTTGGCAATTGCGGACTTCACAACTGCAATAAAAATGGACAGCACGGACATGGCGTCATATATTGACAGAGGAATTTCAAAAATGCATTCTGGCAATCTTGAAAAAGCAATAATGGACTTTAATCATGTCATTCGATTGAAAACCAATCAAAGAATGACAGAAAACGCTATTTACTGGAAAGCCAAAATTCATTACTCGCAACAAAAGTTTGAAGAAACCGTAGCTGATTGTGACCAGTACTTTCTTATAAACCCAAAAGACCCGGAATTGTATTTTATTCGTGGCTCAGCGAATGGAATGTTACGGAATTTCGAGGAGGCGATTAAAGACTATGATAGGGCAATCGAATTGAATCCAAATTACTACCAGGCAATTGCCAACAGGGGAACAACAAAAATCAACCTTCTGACTGGAAATGGAAAGCTACAGCCAAGTAAGAGAGAAACAAGAAATCCATGTAAGGACCTAAAAAAAGCCAAGGAATTGGGAGATAACTCTGTGGACGACTTAATTTACGTTTACTGCGACAAAAAAAGAAAATAAAAACGTTGCACAACACGGTGTATAATTAATTGCGGGCGGAATTTCCAATTGGAAATTCCTGCAATCAATTATCTTTAATGTCAGGCGGACATTTTCCGTTGGAAAAGTCCGCAACTAATCATACACGAACCGTTACCTGCAAGCTGAAAACAAATCTGGAATGTATAAAAACTTAGAAACTGATAGACTAATAATCCGACCAATCAACTTGACAGACTCAAAGTTTATTATTGAATTGGTTAATTCTGATGGATGGTTGAAGTTTATTGGAAATAGGAATATATCTGACAAGAATGATGCTGAAAAGTATATTCAAAAAATACTTGATAGTCCAAACTTTTATTATAGCGTTTTCCAATTAAAAACCACAAAAGAACCTGTCGGAATAGTCACATTTTTAAATCGTGCGGAACAAAAATTCCCAGACATTGGATTTGCAATGTTACCTGAGTATGAAAAAAACGGATACACATTAGAAGCAAGTAGAAAATATTTAGATGAAATAATTAAATCTAATAAATATGAAAACATTATAGCAATTACTATTCCCGACAATCAAAAATCTATTAAATTACTTATGAAACTCGGACTTGAGTATGAATCTGATTATGTTGGAGATAATGGCACGTTATCTATATTTAGTTTGAGTCCTGAAAAAAAGCCAGCAGGTAACAATGGCTATAATTCATTGTGGCAGTATGCAAAAAACTAAAATAGAAACCACCAAACAGCTTGATTTCATAAGTGTAAAGGCTAATCTATAACTTTTGTAAACTATGTATCTTAACGAACACCCGGTACGATAAAGGCACATAGTTTACACTTTTTTAGTTTATAATTTGAGATCAAAATTAAATTATTGTCCCTTGTAAAAGTTTCTTCAAGTAATACTTAGTTATCAAATAACACTTCAAACAATCCAATTTTAAAGATCTGACTTTTTTCCTGTTAAAATTTCCCTATTCCTTGGATTTCAATTGTTGATAACCTAGAATTACCTTCTATATAGGAAACATTGCCAAGATAGAAAATGGTTTCATTCAGTATCTTATGAAACCAAATAAAATTTATACTTTATAAACATAATCTCATTTGGTCCGTTTTGATATAATATACTGTATATCAATTATTTGTGGATAACTCCTTACATCGTTCCATAGGGCTGTTCGCCTATTTTCATACATTTATCCAATACCAATATTGAAAGAAAACAAAAGCGCTTTTGTTCATTTCACATCCTTAAAAAGAAATAAAATGGACACAATTTTAATACTCGGACGGCTGGACCGTTTGGAAAAACTTTTGATGGCGAAGAAAGAGGTACTGACCTTTGAGGAGACCTGTGATTATACAGGGATATCCAGAAGTTACCTGTAAAAACTTACCGCTGCGGGGACCGTTCCGCACTCCAAGCCCAACGGAAAACTTATTTTTTTCGAAAGGAAGAAAATTGAGGGCTGGCTGCTCCAGAACGAACGAGAACCCATAGAGGAAATCGAAACGATAGCGAAGCCTGTTCGTTAGGCGACCGTATATCCAAACTTTTCAAATTTCATTACACCTTGGGAATCCCCTAGGTGTTCAAAACCCTATACTATGAAAAAAGTACCGTACTTACGGGTGGGCACCTCGTACTATAAACTGGTGCAGGCACCGACCATCGCAGGCCATTTCAACGAGATCTTGGTCCATTGGAACATCGAGACCATCCGCCAGGACCATGGAAAGGATTACCTGAGCAAGGTTCCAAAGTATGATGGCTTCACATGTATCCCCAGCCACGTCGATTTTAAACAGGAGTACAAAGGGTTTTATAATACCTATTCCCCGTTGCCCGCAATCCCCAAAGAAGGGGATTGTAGTACGTCATTAAGTTTCCTTGAACACATTTTCGGCCAGCACTATGAACTGGGATTGGACTACCTTCAACTGTTATATACGAAACCGGTCCAGGTATTGCCAATCCTGTGCCTGGTCTCCAAGGAACGATCCACGGGCAAGAGCACCTTTTTGAAATGGCTGAAGGCCATCTTCGACAACAACATGACCTATCTGACCAATGACAGTTTCAGCAGCCAGTTCAATGCGGACTGGGCGAACAAGCTGCTCATCTGTATAGATGAGGTTCTGTTCAACAAAGAGGAATTGACCGAACGCATCAAGTACCTGAGCACGACCAATATCAACAAGTTGGAGGCCAAGGGAAAGGACAAACGGGAAGTGGAGTTCTTTGGCAAGTTCATCCTGTGCAGCAACAACGAGGACAATTTTATTAAGATAGACGGGAACGAGACCCGTTTTTGGGTGCTGAAAATACCGGTACTTAAAAAGGAGGAGACCGATTTCCTGTATCACCTGAAATCGGAAATACCGGCTTTTCTGCATTTCATGCAACAGCGGCAGCTATCGAGCGAGCACAGCACTAGAATGTGGTTCACCCCAAAACAGATTAGAACAGCAGCGTTAAAAAGGTTGGTACAGAACAATAGGAACCGGGTGGAGAAGGAGCTGGCCAGTATCCTGTTCAGTGTCATGGAAAAGTTCGAACTGGAGGAGATACATCTCTGTCCCATCGATGCGCTGCACCTGTTGAACAAGACCCGCGTCAAGACCGACCTGACACAGTTACGGAAATTGCTGAAGAATGATTGGAAACTTGTCAACCAGGACAACTCCAACAAATACCAAAAAGTGACCATTTGGAGCGATGGGGATATAAACCTGACCGATGCCAAGGGAAGGTACTTTACGGTGGCAAAAGACTTTTTGGACAAAAATTTTGATGATACGATGACGGAATAGGGCGGGGCCAATGTTTACGGGGCCTAGGCTGTCATCAAACTGTCATCATTCTGTCATCAAAAAAAATAATGATGACGGAAAACACTTGGAAAAAACGAAGAACGATGACGTGATGACAAAACGATGACAGGGGAAACCTAACACTGTAGGGGCCTTAGAGGGTGTTGTCATCATATCATCAAAAAAACAGCTAAAAGCATTTGGCTTATGAAAGAAAAAAGAACAACAGGATTATCGTGTGAAAGAGCCCGAACTTTTCCCATCGAAAAAGCGCTGGCAAAACTAGGGCACTTTCCGACCACGACAAACGAAAAAGAAGCTTGGTTCCTGAGCCCGTTCCGCTCAGAGGCCCAAGCCTCTTTCAAGGTGTCCAAGAGACTTAATAGATGGTACGACCATGGAGAAGGAACCGGTGGAAATGTTATCGACCTGGTATGTAAAATGAGACAATGCACCGTAAAAGAAGCTTTACGAATAATCGGAGAGGATAAGAACTCTTTTTTATTTCAACAGCAGCCCAGTTTTAAAGTGGAACAACAGGATAAAATCTTTGTAAAAGAAGTCAAGGAACTTACCCATTATGCTTTGCGAGGTTATTTAAGTTCCAGATCTATTTCAACCACAACCGCGAAGAAATACATTAGTGAGGTCCATTATAGTTTTAAGAATAAGAACTACTTCGCCATCGGTTTTAAAAACGATTCCGGAGGATGGGAACTTCGTAACAAATATTATAAGAACTGTAGTTCTCCCAAGGACATCACCCACATCAAAAAAGGAAATAAAAAACTTATGGTTACCGAAGGCGTGTTCGACTTACTATCCCTTCTTAGCTATAATGAAATTTTGGAAGAAGATTGTGATTTTTTAGTCTTGAACTCAACTGCCTTCGTTTCAAAAGCTACGAAAATCATACAGGATTATTTAACTATAAATCTCTATCTGGACAACGATTCAAATGGAAAAAGGACGACCCAAAAAATGATAAAAAATTCCATTAACTGCCTGGACAGATCAATGCTATATGAAGGGTTCAAGGACATGAACGAATGGTTGATTGGAAATGCTAGAAAGGGACTTGGTCAGGAAGCGCGAGATGTGTCTTTGTTGCCACAAAAACAAACTCGCTTTACTCCCGATGGTCGCAAAGTAAAAAAGAAATGAAACGTACGTACATCAAATTCCGTTGCTCCATCTACGAGAAAAAACTGCTCCGGAAAAGGGCGGAACGGGCAGGACTTTCCCTCTCCGAATATTGCCGCAGCTCCGCTTTCGGCAATACCGTCATCGAGCGGTTGACCGAGGAACAATTGGCCCATTATAAAATGCTGGTGAAGTACAAGAGCAACTTTACCCGGATCGGCAATATGTTCAAGAAGCACAATCCAAGACTGGCCGGCGAGGTTGAGCAATTGGCGGAGGAAATACGGACACACCTTTATAATTTCAAAAGAACAAAGTAATGATAGGCAAGGGAACGTCCATAGCGCATACGGGTACAAGTATCGATTACGGTTGGAACCAGGAGAAGGATGCGGAAATCGTATTCAGCCAACATTTGGCTGGCAACAGTCCCCAAGAGATCACCGAGGAGTTCAGGTTGATACAAGAAGAGAATATCCGCTGCCAAAAGAATACCCTTAGCTTTATACTCAGTCCGACACAGGAAGACGGCAGAAACCTTTCCAAGGAACAATTAGGGGAACTGACACAAAGGTTCGTCAAGCAAATGCAGCTGAAGGAACGGCAGGCCATCGCCTTTGTCCATAGGGACAAGGCACATACCCATGTCCATTTATACGTGAACCGGATCGGTTTCGATGGAAAGGCCTACAACGATAGTTTTATCGGGAAACGAAGCCAGCTTGCAGCCGAAAATGTTGCCAAGGAAATGGGACTGACCACGGTCAAGGAAGTACAACGGGAAAAGGAACTGGATACCATAAAGGTCCGGCTAGAAATAAAGGACATCCATCAAAGAGTAATGGAAAGCGAAAGGCCAAAAACATTGGACAGTTATATCCAGATCATGAAAGAAAGAAAAGTGCAAGTCATCCCGACCATTAATAAAGCGAACAGGTTACAGGGATTCAGGTTCCAATATGAAGGCCATAACTTCAAGGCCAGTGAGGTAGACCGCTCCATGTCCGGAGGAAGGATCATGGCACAACTTTCCAAGAACAAAGGGATTGCAAAACCAAAAGAGGTCGGCAAATCGGTCCAGCTACTAGGGAAAACTTTGGAGTTGAGTACTAATCTTGCAACTAGCATCGCCAAGAACATCATCAAAAAAACGATCAAAAAGGCCATCGATACAGGAATCGGATATTAAAAAAAAGAAGCTATGGGATACAAAAAACTGGACGAGGTGATGGAACTTCTGAACGACGAGCTGGATGGGTTCAACCAGGCCATCGGTAGACTGGAACGGTTGACCCAAAATACGGACAATATCAAAGTAATACCCGATACCACCGAATTTGAAAGATTGCTTAGAGAACATCTAAACTACGAGAAAGTCAAAAATTCAGAGCTTCGGCAGTCCGTTGAAGATATTGGAAGTCAGATTTCAAAGGCAAGATTGATTTCAAAAACACAACTATGGTTTCACTATTGGATTTGGTTCGTTTCTTTGGTCATCATAGGCTATCTGACCTTTAAAGTTTCACAAATAGATGATGTTCGGGAACGTGCATTCAATAAAGGTGAGCAAGAAGTAATCTCAGACCTGAGAGACTATTTTGACCAATATCCACAGCACTACAAATCCTACCAAAAATGGGTAAAGGAAAAAGAGAGCGTTCCAAATCAAAAGTAGAATGCACCCTATGGAATTTTTGCTTGACGCTTATCTTCCGGAACGCTACAAAAATTCCACAGGATCCATGCGCAAAGTTTTGAGGTAAGATTTGGGGGTAATCTAAAATCCAATATTATAATTCAACCAATTTCTTATTGTAATCATCTAATATCTCACTTGGCAATGATTTAAGGTATATCTGAGTGGTTGATAAGCGATTGTGACCGAGCATGGCTGAAATAGCTTGCAAAGGTACATCCTGCAACATGGCCTGAGTAGCAAAGCTATGGCGAGCCACATATGATGTTAGCCTCTGCTCAATATTGCATTTAGCAGCAATCTCTTTCAACCCTTTATTATATCTCTTTCGAGCCCATAATACATCCTTATACTGAAGTTCAAAGGTGTCTCTTTTCACTATTGGAAATATAAAATCTGATTTGTGTTTGTTTTTGAGATAAAATGAAAGTATCTCCTTTAATTGGGGTGTTATATTAATATCATAGGGTTTGGATGTCTTTTTTCTCTGGAACTTAATACGGTTGTCAATGATATTTTGAACTTTTAAAAAAGCTAAATCCATATAGGAAATACCATAGAGCATATAAGATGCTAAGAAGAAGTTTCTGTAATGGAACAAGCTATCCGTTTCTTCCAGTTTCAAAAGCATTATAGATTTGATGCTCCCGATATCAAGTGCTCTTTTTTCTGTTGGAGTTGTTTTAATTCTATAATGAGTAAACGGGTAAGCATCCCTCGAAACGACATCAGACTTAATAGCCTTATTAAAAATAGCCTTTATTGTTCTCATGTAAGCTGAAAGACCGTTTACAGAATTACCTCTTGAAAAATGCCAACTTTCAAATCTTTTAAGAAAGTCGTAATTAACTTCATTGAATTTGATATCATTTCCACCAGTAAATTTTTCTAACACTTTTATTACAGCATAGTAAGTGTTAGCATTTCCAAAACGTTCCGAATGTCTTAGCTCATTTACGATATCCTTACTATATTCAAAAAATGATTCAAATGAGGCGGTTTTTACGATTTTCATCTTGAGTTGTTGAATGGATAAAAAGTTAAGCTCATCTTTCTCGTGCAGGTCATTAATTATGTCCACAGCTCTGGTCTTTTCCTTCAAAAGCTGATTATTCAATTTACTAACTGATGAAGTACCTATGAAAGCTCTTTTTATCTTTTCGTTTTTATTATCCCAAAACTCTTTTTGCACAGATAGGCCTAAACTTATTGAAGTCGTTTTACGAAAATGGGTCAATCGTAATATAACAGGATAAGAGGCATCTTTTTTCTGCCTGCGTGTATCCAAAGAAAGTTTTACATTGGTGCTCATCCTAATCAAAGGTAAAAAAAATTTGCACGCAATTTGCACGCAAATACTTGGTTTCATTTGAATTCAAAATAGTTTATAATAAATTAAAATACTGATATTCAATTAAATACATACTATTTTATATTGTTTTGATATGCTAATCCTATTTCTGGCAGGCAAGAGGTCACCGGTTCGACTCCGGTATTCTCCACAAACCATCACTGCAGAGTGATGGTTTTTTCTTTTAATGAGGTCGCCGTTTCCCCCGACGCTTCGGGGCGGTATTCTCCACGATCAAACGCAATTGAGATTGCGTTTTAAAACTAAGGAAAGCCACCGAATTTATTCGAGTGGTTTTTTTGTTTTAAAATGCCCATGAAGATAGGCATCGACCATTGCATTTGCACTCAAAAAAGAGTATTATTTAGGCTTGGTGTAATTCCATATTAATCCGTTTCTGTATTCCCTAGTTCGGTATAAAACTTAATTCAACATTCGAAACTCGTTGGGAGAATACCCTACTTTCTGTTTAAACAGGCGGCTGAAATGCTGTGGATATTTAAACCCAAGTTCATAGGCTATTTCGCTTAGGGATTTATCGGCATCGAAGATTTTTTGCTTGGCTATCTCAATCAACTGGTCCTGAATATGGTCATTGGCGCTTTTCCCGGTTTCCTTTTTGACCAGATCGCCGAAATAATTGGAAGACAGATTTTGTTCCTCCGCAAAATAGCTGACCGAAGGGGTTCCCAGCTCCCTGCCTTTTCCTGATTGGATATAGGAATTCAAGGAAATTTCAAACCGTTGGATCACGCCAAGATTTTCCTTTTCCCTTGTAATGAACTGCCGGTCGTAGAACCGCTTACAGTATTTCAAAAATAGTTCGATAGTGGCAACTGTGACTTCTTTACTGTGCCTGTCTATTCCTTGGGAAAGTTCCCTCCGTATCGTATCAAAAAGGTCCAGCACCAATTGCCGTTCCTTTTTTGAGATATGGAGTGCTTCATGGGATAGATAGGAAAAAAATGAATACTCGGTCATTGTTTTTGCCAAGTGGGTACCCCATAGCAGATCGGGATGAATCAAAAGCGCATGGCCGGACGGTTTAAAACTAGCATCGATATGCCCAACATGCACTACTTGTCCAGGTGCCAAAAACACCAAGGTGCCATCTTGGTAATCGTAGTTCTGACGGCCATATCTTAAAACACAGCCCTCTCCTTGTTTCAGGAAAATACCGTAAAAATGATAGCGGACGGCTTCGGCATTTCCCTTTCCATCCAAGGTGCCTTCCGAAAGGTCATGAACGCTGACCAGTGGGTGCAAGGTAGGTAGATTGAATTTGGAGCAATAATCATCCACTTTTACCAAATCTTTAATTGACCCCATAAATGTTTTCCTTTATTCGAATTTAGTTAAAGTTGTGTAAATAAGACTAATAGCATGTCAAAATCAGTAAAAATGGTAGGTAATTCAGTAAATAGGGTAACTGATCTGTCTTAATTAATTCTTAGGTTTGATAAGAAGAAAAATATTAGCTACAAAAGGAACTTTAGGTATAAGGTCTAAAATTAAAAACAGGCATTAGTAACTCTTAAACATATAAAAATGAAAAATCTAGTATTTGGAATCTTGTTGGTATTAATCAGTGCTTCATCTTTCGCTCAAAGTGCCGACATAGAAGAGGAAATCAAGGAACTTTCCAAGCAAAAATGGCAATGGATGGCCGATAAAGATGTCGATAAACTGGCCAACCTTTTCCATGATAAATCAAAATTTGTGCATATGAGCGGTTCCTGGAAAAAGGACAGGGAACTGGAAATTATCAAATCCGGAAGTATTTGGTACAAAAATGCGGAGGTACATGATGTAGCAGTGGAAGTTTTTGGAGATGACACTGCCGTGCTCTGGAACCGTATTACACTTACGGCCCATGTAAGGGGAAATGATGTTTCCAATGAATTTACAGTAACAGAATTCTATCAAAAGGAAGGGCAGAATTGGAAATTATTGGACCTGACCTTTAGCAGTGTAAGGGATACCCACGAAATAGAACATGAATAGACTTCTAACCTTAAAACAGTGGATCATGAATCTAAAAGCAACAATTTTTGGACTCCTTGTCTTTTTTACGTGTGGACAAATAGCCTTGGCGCAATCCATGGAAATAGAAAAAGAAATCACCGAGCTATCAAAGCAAAAATGGCAATGGATGGCCGATAAAAATGCCGATAGCCTAGCCGTACTTTTCCATGACAAGGCAAAGTTCGTACATATGGGTGGTACGTGGGGAAAAGACCGGGAAGTGGACATCATTAGAAGTGGATTTATCCATTACAAAAAGGCGGATGTCCATGAAGTCATGGTCGAGGTGCTAAACGAAACTACTGTGATTCTTTGGAACCAAATTACACTATTGGCGGTCGTTGGTGACAATGAGGTCACCACGCCCTTTATGGTCACTGAAGTCTATGTGAAGCAAGATGACGAATGGAAATTGGCCGATTTAACCTTCAGCAAACTAATGACCCGCGATTAGAATAACTCGCTTTCATGAAATTTGCGGTCTGTTCATCTTCTTTGGCTTGTCTTAAAAGAAGGCAGAAGAGCAGAAAGGATGCGATTAATTCAAAAAATTAAAAAAAGAAGGCCTTTACAAGTTTTACTGTAAAGAACTTCTTTTAAAAAAAGGGAATCTAGTAAATGTTACTCTACTGCAATATTAAAAGTAGCTGTAATGTCGGTTTCTCCACCAGCATCGGCTAAGGTACCATCATTAGGTTTTTTGGGTTCGTGGCGCAGGGTGAAGGTAACCGTACCCGAGCTTGCAGCCCCAGCTGTTAATGAAAATTCCGTTCCCAATGGGTTGCCGTTTCCATCAAAGTTTTCGTAGGTAGTGGTTACGTCAAGGCCGCCACCTATGGTATAGAAAAATTGGTGCTCGTTACTTTCTTCTTCCACCTCCTCGGTAATGTTCTCGGCTGGGGATACCGTTTCGTTCAACACAGATAAACTTCCGTTATATACCGCACCGGCCATTAGATTTCCAGAAACTGTTACAACTGGCGGATTGGGACCGTCCCCGTCAAGATCCTGCGTCTGTAAGGTAATATTGGTTCCGCCTCCCACTGGGGAAAGGGTCACATTGAGGGTGGTAATCACTTCTTCCTCATTAACTGCTATAGGCGCATCGTTATCATCAGAACAGGCAGTAAATACCATTCCAGCTAACATAAGGGTACATAAAAATCTCATCTTTTTCATTGTCTTGATTTTAAAATTAATAATTGAATTTAAGGTTTAACAAAAAGTTTCTGCCCAAATCGTCGGCGTAATAGCGCAGTCGGTTCAGGTAATTCCGGTAGGAGGTATCCAAAAGGTTGGATACGGTGACCCCTATTGTAAGTTTAGATTTATCGACCTTATATAGATCAATACTAGAACTGAATTTTAGCAGATGATAGGCCTCTGGTGGGGTGCTCACATCTACGGTCTCCAAGGTTTGTGTTTCTGGGACAAAGACCTCAAAATTATTGTCCGGAAATTCGTTCTGGCGAAACATATATTCACTCTGTATGGCCAATTTTAAATTGCGCAAATTTTTATTTTGATAGACCACACCGTTTTGTGTAGTCACGGGAGGCATATTGATCAAGGCCTCGTTGCGGTTACGGTCATACCCCTTTACCATAGAGAACTGGTGGTTGAAACGAAAATTCTTTGCAAAGGCCCAGGAGGCATCCACATCTACACCCAAGAGTTGCGCCTTGGTCTGGCGGTATTCCCAGACCTGAAAATTACCCCTTACCGTTTGTTGTACGTCTGTAGGCTCTATAACCATAAAATCTCTTATGGTATTGATATACGGATTCACAGAAAAACCAAAGGTGGTATTTTTCCGCTGGAAGGTCAGGGCCAGTTTATTGGATATTTCGGATCCAAAGCGCAAATCGCCCAACTCTATTCGGGAAGCGGAATGATGCAGTCCCTCACTAAAAAGTTCTGAAGGGTTGGGTGGGCGTGAAGCCAAGGAATAATTAAAAAATAGGTTGTATTGCTCGTTAAAGGAGTACGTGGCCCCGGCAGTGGCAGAGGTATTGTAAAAATCCAATTGTGGATTGGTGAGTATCTGGTTGCCGAGCTCCTCTACCACGATCTCAGGGAACAGCTGATCATAGTTGCGCGCTTCCCACAAAGAGGTCCTGTAAAATTTAAACACGTCCATATAGCTATAGTCAAAACGCACCCCAGCCTCCAAAACCAGCTTTTCTTTAACCCTGTAATCGGCAATGGCATAAACCCCTAGATCATATTTGTCGTAATCGGGTATTAAACGTCTTACCCCGGTAGTTGGGTCAGCAAAATTACTCTGGTATCGTGCCATGGCACCTAGTTTTATAGAGCCGGTATCAAAAAGGTCTCCGTCCAAGTCCAGCATCAGGGTATGGGTGTCTAGTTCAAGGTCCAGGGAGGCCTTATCTGCATCGTCACCACGACGGATATCGAATTCTTGACGGCTGTTGCGCTGAAAATCATACTGAAGGCTAAGTTTGCCAAGACCATCAATACGTTGGAATATTTTTAACCGTGCCAAATGATGGGTTACTTCCTGTCTTGGGTTTCCTATGTTGTAGGTGAAATCCCTGATAATCAGTGGCCTGTTGCTGCTGATTGCACGGACCTGATCTTGTGCGCCCCCTAGATGGGACGCCCGTAAGATGCCAATATCATTTTTAAAAAGTGAATAGTAGCCTTCAATCCCATATTCCAGGCCGTTTAGGCCAAAGCGTAAAGAAGCGTTGCGCTCAAAAGCACCCGTATTACTGAGTACGTAATCTGGGGTTTCAAAATCGCCATACCGCTTTATGGTCCCCTGAAGGGAACCGTACCAACCACTCTTGTAGCTTTTTGTAAGTTGGGAAGATACCGAAGAGCCCCTACCGTTAGATGAGGCACTCCAGAGCGTTTTACCAAATAGGGTGTCCTTTTTGGCCACTTTGGGGGCTTCGGCTACGATAACACCCCCTACGGCATCACCCCCATACCGAAGCGCTCCCGCCCCTTTGATCAGGGTAAGGCTGCCTGCGGAATTGACATCAACATTTGGTCCGTGTTCCGCACCCCATTCCTGATCTTCCATACGCACACCGTTGTTGACGATGACTATCCGGCTGCTATGCAGGCCATTGATCATGGGCTTTACCACGGTATTGCCTGTATTTAGGGAAGAGACTCCACTAATGCTGTTTAATGCATCACCAAGGGTACCATTACTGAAATCTTCCAACTGGGCATTGGATATCTTGCTTTCAAAAAGGGTCTTGGTCTGGTTCCTATAGGCTTCTCCTTCTAGGATCACTTCATTGAGCTCCTCCAAATGGTGTTCTAAAAGGAAATTACTCTTGGTATCGCCGTTTACTTTTATGGTAAACCCCTTGGATAGGCAGTAGGGATGGGAAACCTGAATGGCATAGGTACCCTCACAAAGGCCGGTGAACATATAGTTACCGTCCAGATCGGATAGTACCGCTTGTTCTGTGCCCGCAAGAATAAGCGTGGCACCCGCTAAAAGGGAACCATCATGCAAATCTTTGACAGATCCAGAAAGGGTATAGTTACAATCTTGTGAAATAGAAGAGATACTGCTCAATAGCAATGCCAATAGGACATATAAACGCATAAAAATTCTTTAATTAAAATAAAACCAGGCTTGGGTCTTTTAACTAAGAAAATACGGCGGTGCCCTTAATTGGGTATTGGTTTTTTTAAAGGAACTACATAAGGGGTTCGAAAATTGAGATTCCACCTTGTCCAGGAAGGGGGGCAGCAAAACCACTGTGCTATTGCACAAACTATAATTGTAAGTGGACAGGTGAAAATGACAGATTTGGCAATCCGCAGGTTGTGCATGCACGTGTTCCACTTGATCAAGGCATACCACGTGTTCGTGCCCTTGGAAAACATGTGATAGTTGAACAGCATTGGGCAGCAGTAATGCTGATAGAAGCACTAATGCCGTGAAAGCACGTAAAATCTGTTTTTCAATTCCCATAAAGCTGTTCTGCTTTCGCTGTAACCACCGATTGTAGCGCAAAGATAAAAAACAATTTTGACAATTAATCTTAATGAAGTTTATTTGGAATATATGGTCCTGGCGTCACCAATAAGGTTATCCGCTTCGTTCATCCTTTTTACACACCTGCAGAAAAGGGTAAAATCTGTTCCCAACATAATATTTGGGTTCCATCCAGGGCAGTTAGCGATATCCCTTGGGCGCTAGGAGATTTATAATCGTATACATTGGTTTAAAACCTTATATTGGAGACAAAACAAAGATAGTCCACCAAGGCAAGGCCTCAGTAAACTATCTTAAATCATAACCTTGTCTAACAACTCAATAACTTTTTATGGTATCCAATTGTTATTTTTACTTCTCGATTTAAAAATATGCATAAATCTTCACAAAAAAATGTCAATTGCGTTGTTTTTTGCATAAAAAATAGTGATACACAAAAATAAATCGATTTCGGTTGATAACTTTTACAATTTAATGGTATAGATGATCCTTTGAAAAGGAAGTTGTTACAATTTCATCTGAAGGTGCCACAAGGCTGCGGAATCTTTTACATAGTTCTTAAATTTTTAAAAATTATCCTATATTTACGACTATCGGAACTTTTATTTTTACTTCTCTCCTAAAAGTTTTGATAAGGACATGCTTGTCAAAATAGTAATGATTTATTTTACTATGAAGCAAAGGCGCAAACTTGGTTTCTGGGATATCTTGGAAACAAGCTTTGGTTTTGTTAGAATCCATTATGGATTTTTTCAAATGAACGACAATACGTTTCATTTTTTTAGGGTCACTAGGATATAATATTGATGTTATTCCAATTTTAATATTGGTCGCTCAGGGGTCCGAATGGTTTGTACCATTATTTATGGTCATCTAAGTGAAGGGCCAATGACGAAAAGAGAAAAAGAAAGGCGTTAACTTACTATTATTTGTCAACGAGGTTTAGCGTCATACTAAAAAAATAACGTCATTAAATGATGTATATTGAGTACAGGAAATAATATATAGCGCAACTAAACCGAATTAAATTATGTTAAGACAACATCGTGTAATAATAGAAAATGTAGCACCACAATTGCAATGCGGCAGTTTTTTCATCAAAAGGGTCGTTGGAGAAACGGTCAAAGTTACAGCCGATGTGCTTCCCGATGGACACGATATTATTCAAGTGGAAATTCTATGTAAACATGAAAAGGATAAAAATGCCTCAATCATCCATATGAGGCATTTAGGAAACGATGTATATACCGGCTCATTTAAAGTAGAAAAACAAGGATTTTACGAGTATAGTGTAAGAGGCTGGGTAGACTATGCCCTAAACTGGCAGCACGGAATTGAGGCCAAGATAAAAGATGGGCAGTACGTAAAAAGCGAGTTGTTGGATGGTGTGCAGTATCTAGCGTATATTTCAGAAATGGTACCTTCAGAAGAGAAGGAACAGGTACTTACATGGATAAGAGAGTTCGAAGATGAACATTCTTATGACAGCGCTGTGAAAACAGCTACCTCTAAAAAGTTGTGCAGAATGTTTATAGAACATCCACAGCGCTTGTTTGCCAATACCAGTAAAACCCTACAAGTTTATGTAGATCGTAAAAAAGCGAATTTTAGTACCTGGTATGAATTTTTCCCTAGATCTGCAGCTTCAGAACCGGGAAAGCATGGAACCTTTAAAGATTGTGAACGTTTACTGCCACGAATAGCAGGAATGGGGTTTGATACACTTTATTTTCCTCCGATACATCCTATAGGTGAAAAGAACAGAAAAGGCAAGAACAATGCTACCAATGCCAAAGAAGGGGATTCTGGTGTGCCTTGGGCCATAGGTTCCCACTTGGGAGGGCATAAGTCTATTCATCCAGAGTTAGGTACAGAGGACGATTTCAAGAACTTAATACAACAAGCCAACAATCATGGTATAGAAATAGCCATGGATCTGGCCTTCCAGGCGGCACCGGACCATCCCTATATCACGGACCATCCTGAATGGTTCAGAAAAAGGCCGGATGGCACCATGCAGTACGCCGAAAACCCACCTAAAAAATATCAGGATATTGTCAATTTTTATTTTGAAACCAATGCGTACAAGGAATTATGGGAAGAATTGCTCAGCGTTGCCCTACATTGGGTCAATTGTGGGGTAAATATTTTTAGGGTAGACAACCCCCACACAAAACCCTATTATTTTTGGGCTTGGTTAATTGATGAGGTAAAAAAGAAACACCCGGACGTATTATTTCTTGCCGAGGCATTCTCACGGCCTAAGGTAATGCAGCAATTGGCCAAACAAGGCTTTTCACAATCCTATAGTTATTTTACATGGAGAGTGGACAAAGGGGAGCTAATGGAATATTTAACTGAGCTGACACAGTCGGATATGAAGGAATATTACCGTGCTAATTTTTGGCCAAACACTCCAGACATCAATCCCTATCATTTACAAGGCGCTAATGAAACAATGCACCTTATTAGATACGTTCTTGCGGGAACCCTTTGTGGTAACTTGGGAATTTACGGTCCCGTATTTGAATACATGGTCTCTGATGCCATGCCAGGGAAAGAGGAGTACATTCACTGCGAAAAATACGAAATAAGGCACTGGGATTGGTCGATAGAAAACAAAATCACCTATCTCATTACCAAGATAAACGAAGCACGTAAGACACATTCGTCCCTTCAGCAAACCAATAATATTCAATTTTGCCATATTGAAAATCAAAATATAATTGCCTTTTACAAGTGGAGTGATGATAGGTCCGATGAGACGTTGACAGTTATCAGTTTAGATTCACACCATACGCAACAAGGTTTTGTACAATTGCCATTACAGGCGTTGGGTATAACTGCGGGTCATCACTTGACAATGAAGGATGCAATAACAGAAAACAGTTACAATTGGAGCACAGAATGGAACTACGTAGAATTGAGCCCTACCTTACCTTTCCATATATTCCACCTAAATAAGTAAGATAATGGGAAAAGAAAAGAAAGATACCATAGCACAACCCCCTTATACATTTGATACTCCCTGGGAATCCTTAATGGAGGATGAAAGGTTCACCAAGGCCTTTTTATCCGATGTGCTAGAGAAATATATAGTACAGCAGCGCTGGTACGGAGGTAAGTCCAGCAAGTTGAAATATATTGAACTTCAGAAATATTTTAGGATACAACAAAACGAAGAGGTCTATTATGGGTTGTTGTTGGAAGTGAATTTTGAAGAAGCTTTTTTTCAGCATTATTTTTTACCCATTGCCTTTATTTCTGACGGGAGCTTTGATGAGAAAGAACGGATTTTGCCATTGTCCATTAAGAACCAGGAAGGTTTTATCGTGGATGCACTTAATTTAGAGGCATTTAGAAAACTTGTTTTTGAACGGATAGTGAACTCTGTTCCCAATGACACCACCAAAGTAAGGTACCATAAGAGTGTTAATTTCCAAGATACCGAGTATGTTTCTTCCCGATTTATGGGTCTGGAGCAGAGCAACACTTCCATTATTATCAATGATAGATCGGTCATCAAATTCTTTAGGCGTATCTATTCTGATAAGAACCCGGATTATGAAATGAGCTGTTTCCTTTCGGAGATTAAAGGGTTTAAAAATACACCTGCCTATCAAGGAAGCATCAATGTGGTGGAGGACGACTTTAACATCACCGTGGCCCTAATGCAGGAACTAGTTCCAAATCAGGGAGATGCTTGGGAGTATATGTTGAAAGAGGTGAAAAAGGTCTTTGGCAATCTGGAGTATAAGAATATAAATATTGACATGTTGCCAGAAGTGCCCATTTTCGAAAGTCTTGGGATCAACGATGTGCCTCATCAGATCATTGATTGGGCCGGACTCAATGTGTTCCTAAAATTACAAATATTGGCCAAGCGTACGGCAGAAATGCACATTGCCCTAGGATCGGAACATGGGGACACAGCATTTACTCCAACCCATTTTAATGGGGATTACGAGGTATGGCTAAAGAATAGATTGCTTTATCAATTCCAGAACAGACTAAATATTGTAGAGAACAACATGCATCGGTTAGAGGGGCTTTCCTTGGACCTTGGAAAGGAGTTCTTAGAACGGAAAAATGAAATCCGAAAGCGGTTCATTAATTTTGATTGGACCAAGCTAAAGGGAGAACGGATTCGAATCCACGGAGATTATCACTTGGGACAGATTTTGGTGAAGGATGATGATTTTTACTTGTTGGATTTTGAAGGGGAGCCAGAGAGTACTATTAGGGACCGAAAAGTGAAACAGCCTCCACTAAAGGATGTGGCCGGTATCTTCCGTTCCTTTCATTATGCCATATATTCAACTATATTTAGCCATGGGGAAGAATTTCCATATAGCCAAAAAGAATTATTCAAGGCAGGAGAAATTTTGTACCGCTACTTTATAGGGGTATTTATGGGTACTTACGTTGGATTGGTAAGGGAGCACAATTTGAATATTGGATACTCCCAGGAACGCATCTTTATTTTAAAATACTGCATGTTGGAGAAAGCGGTATACGAATTGGGATATGAAATGAATTCAAGGCCCCAATGGGCGGTAATTCCCCTACAAGGGATAATGAGTATAATTAACGAGTCAAATTAGAAGGATACATGGGAAAAGTCATACCACATAGTTTATTTTCAGAATTCGATATAAACTTGTTCAAGGCAGGTAAACACTATAGGTTATATGATAAATTAGGGTCGCACCCCATTGAAGTAAACGGAGAAAAGGGTACTTATTTTGCCGTCTGGGCCCCCACGGCCAAATCGGTCTCTGTGGTTGGAGATTTCAATTACTGGCTAGAAGGTGACCATAAATTAAACGTGCGTTGGGACGGCAGCGGGATTTGGGAAGGATTCGTTCCCAATGTTGGCCAAGGTGCCGTCTATAAGTATAAAATACATTCCCATAACTATGACATGAAAACCGAAAAGGCGGATCCCTTTGCAAGATCTTGCGAGCATCCACCAAAGACCGCTTCTGTGGTATGGGAGGACGACTATAAATGGAAAGATTCGGCCTGGATGGGCTATAGGGAGGATAAGAATGGGTTGGACAGGCCGTATGCCGTTTACGAGGTACATTTAGGGTCTTGGAAAAAGAAAAATGACAAGGAATTTTTAACCTATACGGAGATGGCAGATGAATTGGTCGCCTATGTAAAGGAAATGGGCTTTACGCATGTAGAGTTCATGCCCATCATGGAATTTCCATATGACCCTTCTTGGGGATACCAGCTTACAGGATATTTTGCCCCGACCAGTCGTTTTGGGAGTCCAGCAGAATTTAAATTATTGGTAGATAAAATGCACCAGAACGATATTGGTGTCATTTTGGACTGGGTACCGTCCCATTTTCCAGAAGATGCCCATGGCCTTGGTTTTTTTGATGGGTCCCACTTATACGAACACCCCGATAGAAAAAAGGGCTACCACCAAGATTGGAAGAGCCTTATCTTTAATTACGGAAGAAATGAGGTGAAGGCCTTTTTGATCAGCAATGCCCTTTATTGGCTAGATCAGTATCACGTAGATGGTTTAAGGGTAGATGCCGTGGCCTCTATGCTTTATTTGGATTATTCAAGGGAAGATGGGGAATGGGAGCCCAATATGTATGGAGGGAACGAAAATTTGGACGCCATCGCCTTTATTAAAGAGCTTAATGAGGAGGTGTACAAGAGTTTTAAAGGAGTTCAGACCATTGCTGAAGAATCAACAGCATTTCCAGGGGTTTCTAAACCTATAAACTTAGGTGGACTAGGATTTGGAATGAAGTGGATGATGGGATGGATGCATGACACGTTGACCTACTTTAAAAACGAACCCATCTACAGGAAGCATCATCAGAATGATATTACCTTTAGTATGACCTATGCCTTTACTGAAAATTTCATGCTCCCCTTTTCACATGACGAGGTGGTGTACGGAAAGCAGTCACTTCTATATAGGATGCCAGGGGATGAATGGCAGCGTTTTGCCAACCTAAGGTTATTATTGGGCTATATGTATACCCATCCAGGGACTAAATTGTTGTTTATGGGGGCAGAATTTGGACAGTCTTCGGAATGGGATTTCGAAACAAGCTTGGATTGGCATCTACTTCAATATAAGGTTCATTCTGGGGTACAACAGATGGTAAAGGATTTGAATGCTATTTATAAAAGCTATCCGGCACTTTATGAGAAGCAGTTCAGTCCCGAAGGCTTTCAGTGGATAGACTATGGGGATCATGAACATTCTGTGCTTACCTACACCAGGAAAGGACACGACAAAAAGAACGATCTTTTTATTGCCTGTAATTTTACCCCGGTTCCTAGGGAGAATTATCACATTGGAGTTCCAAAATCTGGAAAGTTCAAAGAAGTCTTTAACAGTGACGACGAAAAATATGGGGGAAGTGGCATGCTCAATACAACGATAAAAGCATCAAACACCCCATGGAATGGACAGGAAAAGTCGGTAAGAATAAACATTCCCCCTCTTGGGATCGTTATTTTTCAGTAGATCCCGATGGTTGTGAACCAACCAAAAAATAAATTATTATATGGCCCCTCCAGTTTTTTCCGTTGTAATGGGATTAATTGTACGGGGCTCTTTTTTTGGCTTGCATTTCATTTAAGAAAACAATAACGCCGAACATTTTTAATTGATCGGCCGTAATTATAATTTCACGAAAAAGAAACAGATATGATCAATTTAAAGAATAAAGTAGCGTATATCACTGGTGGTTCAAAAGGAATTGGTTTTGGAGTTGCAGAACAATTGCTCAAAGCTGGAATGAGGGTAGCCATTAGTGGGCGTAATATGGAAACAGTAAAAAAAGCTGCCAACGATTTGGGAACACCTGACAATGTTTTGGCAATAGCATCGGATGTCACCAAACACGGTGATGAGTCATCAGCTGTAAAATCCATACTCGATAAATGGGGGCAACTGGATGTTGTTTTGGCGAATGCAGGGGTTGGACATTTTGCGCCTGTAGATGAGCTCTCCGAGGAAGATTGGCACCAAATGGTAGATACCAATCTAAATGGAGTCTTCCACACTTTAAAAGCATCTGTAGAAGCGCTAAAGGCATCTAAGGGATATTATATTACGTTGGCAAGTTTGGCGGGTACGAATTTTTTTGCCAGTGGGGCAGGGTACAATGCTACAAAATTTGGCGTTGTTGGTTTTACCCAAGCCGCAATGTTGGATTTGCGCAAATACGATATTAAAGTATCGACCATAATGCCGGGTTCTGTAGCATCCCATTTTAATGACCACGAACCTTCAGAAGCCGATGCTTGGAAGATTCAGCCAGAGGATATTGGGGAATTGGTATTGGACCTTTTAAAAATGAATCCAAGGACCTTACCAAGTAAAATTGAGGTAAGGCCAACAAGGCCGGATTTAAAATAGGATTAAATCTCTTTTTCTATAAAGGGAATGTCCGGATTACAAATCTCCAAAATGAGGGTTTGTAGGGCAGTGTCAAATAGGGCAATCGTTTCTTGGGTAATCAAAGTATCCTTGTTGCGATCGCCCTTTTTTGGTTTAGTGGCAAAAAGGAGAAGCCCTTCCCTCAGATTTTTAAATGATATAATTCCCGCTTCCAACTTTTGAATGGGTTGTTTGCTATTGTACATTAGGGCATAACAAAGTAATTGAAAGGCCTTGCTAAAGTCATAGTTGGTTATCAGTTCATCCCAGTCGTACACTTCCACATCTTTAGATGTTACCTTTCCCGTTTTATAATCGATGATCCTGAGAATGCCATCCCTTTCATCAATACGGTCCAATTTTCCCTTTAGTGTTACCGGAAAATTTAATCCTTTTATGGCCAACTGTGTGTTCCAACCTTCTTCAAGACCCAAAATCTTAATTTGATGGCCTTTAATATCTTCGAGTTCAGATTTGATAAAATTCTCAATGTATTGGAGCACTACATTGTAGGCTATTAAGTTTTTACCCCTGCTGATATCTCCATCGGCATAATTTAGCACAAAATGTTTTTTTACGACACCTTTGATCAATGGAAACATAGAATCAAGAGCTTCCTTGGTCAGGTTCTGGCCGATATAAGGAATATAGAGTTCTTCCAAGGTGTCGTGGACAATAGTTCCAAAGGTATTGGCTGCCACGTTTTCTTCCACTTCATTGACATCATCGATCTTTAATATACTCCGTTTGTAAAAATCGATGGGGTTGCGGATATAGTTGGTGAGGGATGATGGCGAAAACCCCTTTTCTGCCAGTACCTTAATTTTTTGCATTAAGCCTCCATCTTTTTGGATGGTACAGACCTTTTTTATCGAAGACTTTATCTCTGGAGCGGCCACCAGTTCTGTAATATCCTTGCTTCTATTCTTGTCCGTAAGTAACTGGGCTATCAGTCTACTTTTTTCACCCCCTTCAAGCACGTCGGGCTCGGTATTGTACAAAATATAAACGTGTTTGGCACGCTGCAATAATCGGTAAAAATGGTAGGTGTACACGGCGTCCTTTTCCTTATAGGTGGGTAGTCCAAAGGCAATTTTTAAATCAAATGGCAAGAAGGAATTGTTGCTTTTTCCAGAAGGGAGGATGCCCTCATTGACCGACGTTAAGATCACTGTCTCAAAATCGAGGTTCCTACTTTCCAGCATACCCATAATCTGAAGCCCTTTTAACGGCTCTCCCCTAAAGTCCAGCGTTTGCGATGACAGTAATTCCCTATACAGACTTATAAGTGATCTTAGATCGGATATATATGGGTATTGCCTTACCAATTCGTTCAATTGGTTGAACAATTCATGGAATCGGTATAAATATTCCATCCCTAAGTCTTGTGACCCTGTTTTAAAGGGGTCTTTTAAACCCAGAATGACTTTTGAGCAGATATCCAGAAACGATGATACGGAAACATTCTCTTTAAAAAAGAGATTATGGATGTTCGTAATTTCTGATGGTATGACCGAATTGATCTTATCGTGACTTACGTACGACCAATTTTTGGTTTTTATGGCCTCACTCAATACATAAGAGCCATCAACACCCTCCTGAGTCAAATAGATTTTTGTGTATGGATGGGATAGAAAATTAAGCAGATCTTGAAAGTACCAGCCTTGAGGGTCCTTATTTAAGTAAAGTTCAAAGAACTGGGTAAAGAAACTTGCCAAGGGGCTATTGTGCAAAGGATACCCCATGGTAATATTGACCCCTTCAACGGCTTCTGGCACGGAATTCATGATGGGGTTGAGCAAATTCTCGTCCCCTAACACCACAGCGGTATTCTTTAGTGATTCTTTATTTGATGCCTGAATCTTTTCTAAAAGATGTCCTACGTATTTGGCCTGGGTAACGTTTTTGGGTAGGCCCACGATTTGGATATCTTTCTTTTCAAGATAATTTTCCTTTACCCCTTTTTTGGGCTGGTTCAGGAGACAGTTCCAGGTTTTAAAATGTTGTCGAATAAAATGTCCGGCATCATGGATGTTGTCCTCTAAAAAATAGGGATCAATATCCCAATGTATTTCACTGGGGGTGGTTTCCAAGATCTCCTGTATTATATTGGACTCTGCCGTATTCAGGGCATTAAAACCTATAAAAACATGGATTGCCCCTGGCTTTGTCCCCAAATAGGTTTTCAATTGTTCAGTTGCCCTTCGGTATACCAAGCCTTGATGGCCAAGGCCTTTTTCCAATAAGGAGGTATTGAATGTTTCGTACAGGCGTGGTAGATTGTTCCAGAACTGTAAATAGTCCGTAATCATTTTGGTCTTCCCCTCTTGCAAGGACCAATGGTTGATTTCTTTGATTGCGGAGAGATGGGAAAAAATAGCTTTTGAATCAACGAGGTACCTATCTATCTCATTGAAATCCTGTAAAAGGGTTTGGCCCCATTTAGAGAACGCATAAAAATTTTCGGGCTCATCCTGGGTGGTTTTAAGGTAGCTTTCGTATAGGTGAAATAATTGCTCGGTATTATTTGCATAACCCAGGTTGGCTATCTTTTCAATAAAGGTTTCAATGCTATAGATTTCAGGGGCAAAGGAGGTCTTGGAGGCTATTTTTCCAATACTGTTTCTCAAAAAGGTTCCGGCTCTTTTGCTGGGTAAGACAAAGATAATTTCCTCAAGCGAGCCATATTTCAGTTGGACCTCTTCAATAACTTCTTCAAGAAAACTCTTCATAAATACATCGCTTAAAATAGGAGTATAAATATAGGGATATAAAAGAGTTATTTGGGTATGAACACGTGGGTGTTCATAGGGGTACTAAACAAAAAAAGCTCCGCAATTGCGGAGCTTTTAATTATGATTGAGAAATGATCTTGATTACTTGATCAAGTTAATTTCAACTCTTCTGTTTTGAGTTCTACCAGCTCTTGTATTGTTGGTAGCAATTGGCTTGTCTTCACCATATCCGATAGCCGTTAACCTGTCAGCTCCAATTCCTTCTTTGATCAAGAAATCTCTTACAGAGTTTGCTCTGGATTCAGAAAGCTTTTGGTTCAAAGATGCACTACCAACACTGTCAGTGTGACCTTCAACAGTAAACTTAGCTGTTGGATATTCTTTCAAGATCAAGATGATATCTACCATTACAGCAGTAGATTCAGCTTTGATAGAAGATTTTCCAGTGTCGAACAAGATAGTTCTTGCGTAGTCGTTCAATTGTTTCTGAACTTCTTCAGTTACTTCAGGACAACCTTTGTTAGCAACAGTTCCAGCTACTTCAGGACAAGCATCATCTTTATCCAATACTCCGTCTCCGTCAGTATCAGGCCAAGGACAACCTTTGTTTTCAGCAGGACCAGCTTCGCTAGGACAAGCATCATCTTTATCAGCAATACCGTCACCGTCAGCATCAGGACAACCAGCTAAAGCAGGAAGACCAGCTTCGTTAGGACAAGCGTCATCTTTATCAGCAACACCGTCACCGTCAGCATCAGGACAACCGTTCATTTCTTTAGAACCAGCTTCGTTAGGACACTCATCTTTGCTATCTTCGATTCCGTCACCGTCAGTATCAGGACATCCGTTGAAAATTGCAAGACCAGCTACCTCAGGACAGGCGTCGTCTTTATCATAGATTCCGTCACCGTCAGTATCAGTTCCACCAAATTTAATGGCGATACCTGCTAAGTGTTGGAAATGTTTTACTCCGTAATCTTCGAAAGCGTGCTTGTAAGATGTCTGTACAGTTAGACCGATATTATCGGAAAACCAGTAGTTAACACCTACACCTCCGTTAACAGTACCAGCACCAATTTCGTTAACCCAAGTATAACCACCACCGATTTCAACGAAAGGGTCTAGCTTAGTGTTTTTCAAAAAGGCATATTTTATAGTACCGTCAGCTGCGTAGTGAGAAAGATCATCTACACTAACATCACCTAATTTGGAAATTCTGTTCAATGAACCTCTAACTCCAATTGAAAATCCGTCACCAACATATTTGGATACAGAAACGTAGGAAATAGATGGAAGAATGTTCCAGTGGTCGTTTACATTAAAATATTCGTTTCCAAATGAGCTTACATCACCAGTTGGATAAACGTCAATCGCGTTAACACCAAAACTAACCTGCCATGGGTTGTTTTCGTCCTGCGCGTGTAAGTTGTTTAATCCTACAGCAAGTAGGGCCACAACTAATAATTTGCTAAGATGTTTCATGTATTAAAATTTAAGTTTAAGTGTTTATTAGCTGCAAATGTAAGTTGTTAAAAATTATTAACAAAATCAATTTCCTATTTTTTTTAACTCATTTACTTTAGGGCAATTGGCTTTTTAAACTACGTCCAAAGCCTTGCCAACCTCCGTAAACGCTTGGATTGCTTTATCCAGGTGCTCAATTTCATGTGCAGCAGAAAGTTGTACGCGTATTCTTGCTTTCCCTTTTGGGACCACAGGAAAGAAAAAACCGATCACATAGATGCCTTTCTCCAAAAGCATATCTGCCATTTGTTGGGAGAGTTTTGCATCATATAACATGACCGGAACAATTGCAGAATCTCCGTCTATGATATCAAAGCCAGCTGCTTTCATTCCTTTCTTAAAGTACTCCGTATTTTCCTGAAGTTTATCCCTCAACGAGGTATTCTTATCCAACATGTCAAATACCTTTATAGAGGCACCTACTATTGTAGGGGCCAAGGAATTGGAGAAAAGGTAAGGTCTGGATCGCTGCCTTAAAATTTCGATTATTTCCTTTTTACCTGTAGTGTAGCCGCCCATAGCGCCTCCTAAGGCCTTACCCAGTGTTCCTGTGATAATGTCAATTCTGTCCATGACCCCTTTCTCTTCAAGGGTGCCTCTGCCCGTTTCCCCAATGAATCCTGCAGAATGACACTCATCTATCATTACCATAGCATCATACTTATCTGCAAGGTCACAGATCTTGTCCAAAGGCGCTAAAAGGCCGTCCATGGAGAAGACCCCATCGGTGACTATAATCTTAAAACGGGAGCCGTCTTTATTGGCCTGTTTCAATTGGGCCTCTAGATCTGCCATATCATTGTTGGTATAACGGTATCTCTTTGCCTTGCATAAACGAACCCCATCTATAATGGAAGCATGATTAAGCGAATCAGAGATTATAGCATCTTCTGGTCCCAATAGGGGTTCAAAGACCCCGCCATTGGCATCAAATGCTGCGGCATATAATATGGTATCCTCTGTGCCATAGAAATCTGCGATCTTCTGTTCCAGTTCTTTATGTATATCTTGGGTTCCACAGATAAAACGTACCGAGGACATCCCAAACCCATGGCTATCCAAGGTATCCTTGGCTGCTTTTACTACTTCGGGATGTGCAGAAAGCCCCAAATAATTATTGGAGCAAAAATTTATGACCTCTTGACCTGTCGAAATTTTGATCACCGCTCCTTGGGGTGATGTTATGATGCGTTCCTTTTTATAAAGACCGTCATCCTTGATGTTTTGTAATTCTTCTTGTAAATGTTGTTGAATACTTCCGTACATATGATTAAGGTATTATATGAATTCTGGTGTTATGGTATCATTAATATAAACGATAATTTTATTTTTGACAGTGTAGTTCATGGCTTCCATGGCCGATGCATAATCATTCACCTGCGTATGGTGGGCAGAACTCCTTGTTCCTGTTTTGTAATCAATGATTGTTGCTGCTTTTTCTTGTAGCACAATCCTATCTGGTCGCAAAATTAACCCGATTTGGGTAATTATATCCCTTTCATTCCAAACAATTGTATCCGAATGGAAAAATTCTTCCAATTCTGGGTGACGGACAATCTTTAAAAGGACCTCTTTAAGGGAGTTGGTTTCTTGATGGGTAATTTGGCCATTTCTCTGCATTAGGGTTAGAGCTTGCCCAATATCGGCTTCAGTTTTTATATAGCTCAACAATTGATGCAATACATTTCCTTGTTCCATGGCAAGTTCTGCCCCTGAGTCCCAAAGAGATCCCGAGGTGGTGATGAGATTAAAACTTGGCCTATCCTTATAAGTAAGCGCATAAGGGACGGATAACTGATCCATCATCTCTTTTTGATGCTTCTCTGCAAATTCGAGCGCACCAAATACATAGGTTTGCTTTGAAAGATCCCAATGCCCCTTTTCCTTTAAATAATGTATGAACAATCCAGAATAGAAATCCGTTTTGTGATCCCCGTTGCTTTTGAGGTCTTTCTTGGTAAGTATATAAAGTGCATCTACAGCTCTTGTTAGTGCAACATATAAGACATTGAAGGCGTCCAATTCCAATTTATGCTGCTCTTCCTCGTAGAGTACACTGGCCGTTTCTCCATACGCTACCACCTCTTGTTTCTTATTCACTAAAAGCGCCTCAAAACCGTTGAACGAATCCGCATCTACAGGGATCCATAATTTTGCATCTATTTCTTTATAGAGCTGTTCATTGGCATAAGGGAATATTACTATGGGAAATTCCAGTCCTTTAGACTTGTGAACGGTCATAATCTGAATGGCGTTCACACTTTCTGGAGCTGTTATGCTTAGCTTGCCTTTTTTCTTTTCCCAATAGGTCAGAAAGGAATGGGGGCTGCTCCCTTCTTTTTGTTCCACCTCCAGGACCGTATCCATTAAATAGGTAATGTAGGCATCAGAACCTTCTATTAAATTGAATTGCTTTATGGCGTGTTCCAGACCGTCATAAACCGAGTGTTGTTTTAAATATTTGGTATCAAATTCATATTTATCTTTTAATAGAGCCCCAACTCCCTCCAAATGTGATGCTATAAAATTATGATCGGTGCCTTTGTCCCCAGAAAGAAAATAAAGTATATCAAAAGCAGTTTCCTTATTATTGGGGTCAATGGAATAGTGTAGGAGGGCAATTAAAAATTGAACTTTTGGGCTGCTGTTCAATAAAAGGGTTTCTGAGGAAATAATGGGGATTCCTTCTTTCATTAGAAAATCGGCCACTATAATCCCGTGTTTGCGACTACGCGTAAGGATGCAGATATCCTTAAGGCCAAAATTCTTTTTCCTTACCTCTTCAATGGAATTAAGTATCTGCGCACAATAATGCTCATCTTCGGTCATGTCCTCCGATTCCTCAACAAAGCCAATTGTCACCAAACCACCCTTTTTGGAATTGTACTCCTGCTTGTTCCCCTCAAGAAACAATTGATTGTAGGCTACATTATTTAAAAAGGGACTGGCAATGGTAAAGAAATCATTATTGAATTTGATCACCTCTTCACAACTCCTATAATTGGCAGGTAAATTTTTGGTATCCGGGGAAAGTACAAATGGATTTTTTTCTAGGTTGATAAGGTTTGAAAATTGTTCTGCTTTGCCACCGCGCCATCTGTAAATGGCCTGCTTGGCATCACCAACTAATAATAAGGACCCTTTTTGCCCAAGAAGATCCTCACTCTCTAGGGCATTTCCTATTAAGGGGATGAGATTGTTCCACTGCATCTCCGAAGTGTCCTGGAACTCATCAATGAAATAATGCCGGTACTTTTCGCCCAGCCTTTCGTAGATAAAGGGAGCAGGCTGATTTTTAATTTCTTTCGAGATGATGCGGTTAAAGGAAGTGATGGGCAATTGGTCCCTTTCCAATTCCAGGGCTTTCACCTCTTGCTGTATGGCATTAAGAACTGTGAGGGGAACAATGTTGCCATATGCATTTTTAAGGAACAATAATTCTACTGCCTTTTCTTTGATATTATGGAAGAGTTGAGTGAATTGGGGGTGGAGCGAATCTAAAACAGCCTTTGTAGCATCGGGACATGCTTTTGTATAAAGCGGGTCGCTTGCAAAATTTTGTTTCCATCCTGCCTTAAAGTCCATCACGTAATTTTTGTCGGCAATTTTGGCAATGAATTTTGGGAAATAGCCCGACTTAAAATCGCTGAATTCTAAACCGTTGTTATTGATAATTTCCAATATTTCCTTTGCGGTAGAAAACAATCCCTCTTCATTCTTGGCGATATTGGACTGGATTTTTTTCTTCAAGACCAAAAAATCACCTATTTCCTTATCTGCAATCTGCTTCAGGTGGTCAGCATGATTTTCATCAAATAGCAACTTCCCAATTTTGGCCAAATCCAGACTTATATCCCAACTCTTGTCCTCATTGGCTTTTTCCAGGGCAAAATCCAACAATACTGAGGTGAGTTTTTCATTTGTCCCCGCCTTGTTGATGAGTCGGGCTATGGCCTCATCCAAAAGAAGGGCGGTGTCCAGAATCACCTCAAAATTTTGCGGTAGCTTTAAGTCCTTTGCAAAGGTGCGAATAAGACGATGCGTAAATTTATCTATGGTAGACACATCAAAAAAAGCATAATTGTGCAAAATCTCTTTTAGCGTTTTTTTTGCCTTTTTTTGAAGGTCTTCAGCGCTCATCTGCAGCTCTTCCGAAATGGTAAGGAACATGGGAGATGCGTCTTTTAAAGAATTGGTCTCCCCAAATTCGAACAGACTGCCCAAGATGCGTTGTTTCATTTCATTCACGGCCTTGTTCGTAAAGGTAATGGCTAGTATTTGCCGAAAACTACGGTTGGAAGTGGAAGCAAGAATAATTTTAAGATACTCCTTGGTTAGGGTAAAGGTCTTGCCCGAACCGGCAGAGGCATTATATATTTTGTAGTTGGCGTTCTGCACTAATTTTATTTGCAAAATAAGGATTCTTGAACAGTTCTTAACAAATTATTAATGGAAATTGCTTCTTAAAACCTTAAATTTGAGAAACAGAAATAATTAACTATAAAACACTATAATTATGGCTTTTGAATTACCTAAATTACCATATGCATACGATGCATTGGAACCTCATATTGATGCAAAAACAATGGAAATACACCATACAAAGCATCACAATGGATATACCAACAACTTGAATAACGCTATTGAGGGAACCGACCTTGCCGGGAAATCCATAGAGGATATCCTGCACAATTTGGACATGTCCAATACTGCCGTAAGGAACAATGGAGGTGGATTTTACAATCACTCCTTGTTCTGGGAAGTAATGTCCCCAAAAGGTGGAGGTGAACCCAGTGGAGAAGTGGCTGATGCCATCAATTCCGCGTTTGGATCGTACGATAGTTTTAAAGATGCCTTTGCAAAGGCTGCAGGTACAAGATTTGGTTCCGGTTGGGCATGGCTATGTGTTCATAAAGGAGGGAAATTGGAAATTTGCTCCACACCTAATCAGGATAACCCATTAATGCCAGATGTTGGATGTGGTGGATTCCCAATTTTGGGACTGGATGTTTGGGAGCATGCGTATTACCTAAATTACCAAAATAGAAGACCTGACTATATTACACATTTCTATAATATTATCAACTGGAATAAAGTTGCAGAACTTTACAAAGCCAACAAATAACAATTAAGCCTTTAGGGTTGAAACCATCTTACTCTTGTAAGGTGGTTTTTTTTTGTGCTATGAAGTAGGTGAAATTGAAGCTTTCAAATAGGGTAATGATCTGATATTGAAAAGTATGACATGGAAAGTTGATTTGGAAAATAGAGCGGGAAAAATAGAAAAGGGTGGAGAAGTCTCCACCCTTTTCATCCCAAATCTTACCATAAACTTAACCTACTTATGCTATGGCGGTACTAAATTACTGGTATTGTGAGAAATAACAAAGAAAAATGAATAAATTTTCGAAAGAATGAATTGGGATTTTTTTGTTTTAAGATATGTTGAGCGCTATTGATTTGATTATCAGAAATAAAAAAGGCGGAGTTTCCTCCACCTTTTTTCCCCAAATCTTACCATGAACTTAACCTACTTATGCTATGGTCTTTCGAAAGTAGGGCAATAGGTATAAACGGAACAATCTTTTAGACTAAGCCCTTTTAAAATGGGTTGAAATGCTTTTTTATCGATGAGTGGCAATTGGAGAGAAATTCTAAATATTGGGGTAGAGGTCGTAAAAATAAAAAGGTGGAGTTTCCTCCACCTTTTTCCCCAAATCTTACCATGAACTTAACCTACTTATGCTATGGTCCTTCGAAAGTAAGGCAATAGATAGTACTGAAATAATATTTTAGACTAATTCCTTTTAAAAGGGGATGAAACGCTTTTTTATCGATGAAGGGACACTTGAAGGGATGTTGAATTATTGGGTATATCGGGTGGTTAAAATAAAAAAGGTGGAGAAGTCTCCACCTTTTTTGCCCCAAATCTTACCATGAACTTAACCTACTTATGCTATGGTAGCCATAAAAATACTTGTGGATGGTCCGATTTAAATTATAAGACCGCTAAAATGCGATTATTATCGATGAAATACACAAAATTGTGTATTTCATCGATAATTTTGTTAATATGCGCGTTGGTTCTTGCCTTCAAAGAAATTGATAAAGGCTCTGTTAACGACTCTATTCCCACCTGGCGTAGGATAATCACCTGTAAAATACCAGTCTCCCAAATTTTTGGGGCAGGCCTGGTGTAAACTTTCCACTGTCTGATAAATAATCTCTACTTCAGCCTTTATTCCATCAGGACATAACAATTCCCCTATTTTTTTAGAAATCTCTTCTGTGGTAAACGGTGAATAGAATTCCTTAACGTAGTTGATGATGTCACTATCTGGGTTGCTGACCTGATCTAAACATTTCTTGTAGATCCCCTCAACCAAATGCATGGTGTTTTTTTCTTGGTGTAGCGCTAGTGCTGCCCTGAAAGCAATAAAGTCTTCCAATTTAGCCATATCTATACCATAACAATCAGGATATCGTATTTGTGGTGCTGATGATACCACGATTATTTTTTTAGGCAACAATCGGTCTAGGATGCCAAGAATACTTTTCTTCAACGTAGTACCCCTAACAATACTATCATCGATAATAACAAGGTTGTCCCCTTCCTTTACAGATCCGTAAGAAATGTCGTAAACGTGTGCTACAAGATCATCCCTGCTGCTGTCCTGTGTGATAAATGTTCTAAGTTTGGCATCTTTAATTGCTACCTTCTCTATTCTAGGGCGCACCTCCAAAATCCCATGTAACTCTTCTGATGTAATTTTGGAGCCAATAGCCAAGATTTGTTTTTCCTTTTGCCTGTTAAGATCGTTTTGGGCCTCCTTTACCATTCCGTAAAATGATGTTTCCGCAGTATTGGGAATGTAAGAGAATACTGTATTTTTGATATCACCATCTATCGACTTCAGTATTTGGGGATAAAGCAATTTCCCCAATTCCTTTCGTTCCTGGTATATTTCTTTGTCACTACCCCTTGAAAAGTAAATGCGCTCAAAAGAACAGGCCTTACGCTCTTTTGGTTCCAATATTTGTTTGAGCATAACTTCACCATTTTTCTTTATGATGATCGCCTTCCCTGGATCCAATTCTTGAATATCCTCATACCTCACATTAAAGACGGTTTGTATGGCCGGTCTTTCAGAAGCAATGGCAACTACTTCATCATCTTGATAAAAATATGTAGGTCTTATCCCGGAAGGATCTCTAAGGACAAAGGAGTCCCCATGGCCTAACAAGCCTGCCATGGCATAACCTCCATCAAAGTTCTTTGCTGCTTTTCTCAGTATTTTGGCAACATTGAGCCGTTCAGCAATTATAGGGGATGCTTCGCGTTTGCTGAAACCTTCCTTTTTTATTTGCTTATATAGTTTTGCTACAGCGTCATCTAAAAAGTGACCTATCTTTTCCATTACTGTAACAGTATCGGCAAGTTCTTTAGGATGCTGTCCAATGCGGATGAGGTTGTCAAAGAGTTCGTGAACATTGGTCATGTTGAAATTACCGGCAACAATAAGGTTACGGTGCATCCAGTTATTCTGTCTAAGAAAAGGGTGTACACTCTCTATACTATTTTTCCCAAAAGTGCCATAACGAACATGGCCTAGTAGGACCTCCCCTATATAGGGTATGTGTTTTTTTTGCTGTGCCACATCATCCTTATATTCTGGATGCTCCAATAAACTGGTATTGATACGATCGTTAATTTGTGCAAAAATATCCTGAATGGGTTGTTGCGCAATTGAGCGGACCCTGCTCATATATCGTTCCCCGGGTTCCATATCCAATTTTATACTGGCAAAACCAGCACCATCTTGCCCACGGTTGTGCTGCTTTTCCATCATGAGGTACATTTTGTTGACCCCATAAAAGGCAGTACCATACTTCTCCTTATAGTACTCTAAAGGTTTCAATAATCTAATAAGGGAAATTCCACATTCGTGCTTTATAGCGTCACTCATGATAAATAGGTATTAAAAAAGCCCTGAATAGACAGGGCAAACATTATTGTAATTCAATATCAAACTGTGTCAATTCTTTGAATTGCATCAGTCGTTTGGTAACATCTTTCCTTTCAAGATTTTTCATTCTTTCAGTACCAAACTTTTCAACACAGAAAGATGCAAGATTAGAGCCATGGATGATGGCGCTTTTCATATTGTTAAAGGAAATGTTTTTTGATTCAGCGAGATAGCCTGCGAACCCTCCGGCAAAGGTGTCTCCAGCTCCTGTTGGATCAAAAACTTCCTCTAAGGGCAGTGCGGGTGCAAAAAACACATTGTCATCCTTAAACAAGAGGGCTCCGTGCTCCCCTTTTTTAATTACGACATATTTTGGTCCTAATTTATGGATGGCTGCCGCAGCTTTTACCAAGGAGTATTCCTTGGTCAACTGTCTTGCCTCTTCGTCATTGATGGTAATAACATCTACATGTTTAATTACGTCCAGCAATTCGTCCAGCGCATTGTCCATCCAAAAGTTCATGGTGTCAAGAACAATAAGCCTAGGCTTGGTTTCCATTTGTTCAATAACACTTTTTTGGACGCTCGGGTGAAGATTGCCAAGCATAACCACTTCTGCATTCTTGAAGTTTTGTGGTACCACGGGTGAAAAGTTGGCCAGCACATTAAGTTCTGTCGCCAAAGTATCCCTGGAGTTAAGATCATTATGGTATTTGCCTTTCCAGTAAAAGGTTTTGCCGCCTTCTACTATTTCTATAGCCGAGATATCTATGTTCTTACTAGATAAAAGATCTAAGTATTCTTGTGGAAAATCGTCCCCTACTACAGAAACAATCGCTGAATCCAAGTCAAACTGTGATGCGGCAAGACCGATAAAGGTAGCTGCTCCCCCAAGAATTTTATCTGTTTTTCCGAAAGGTGTCTCAATAGCATCGAAGGCAACGGTGCCCACAATCAGTAATTTGCCCATTTATTAAAAATTTGCTGCAAATATAAGGGTAACTTTCCAAGAATTTATTGAAGTTTCAAAAAGATTGCCTTGACGAATATGAGCTATGGAATAAAGTCTACGCCTTAATTTTTTAAGGAATCCTCAAAGCCTTTGTCGGCAGGAAGATTCAATTCTTTGGAAGCCTCAACGGCCAATTGATCGCATCGTTCATTTTGGCGGTGATTGTTGTGTCCTTTTATCCATTTGAAATGGACTTGGTGTTTTCTGTATTCCACAAGGAAGAGTTTCCACAGATCGGGATTCTTCTTGTCCTTAAAATTGGTCCGTTCCCAACGATCCAGCCATTTTTTCTCTACAGCATCAACCACATACTTGGAATCGGTAAAAACGGTAATTTTAAGACCCGGTACTTTAAGTTTTTTCAGGGCTTCTATGACCGCCAATAGTTCCATTCTATTATTGGTCGTATGCCTAAACCCTTGTTTGAATTCTTTTCTATAAGGTTTTCCCACCCATTCCATCACTATGCCGTATCCGCCGGGACCCGGATTTCCCCTTGCCGCCCCATCGGTATAGATATGTACATCTGCTTTATCCATACAAGAGGGAATCTATTATTTTAGGAAAATGTTCATATTCCAGGGCATGTACCTTTTCTGCTACACTCTTTGCAGTGTCGGAAGGGGTAACTTCAGTTTTTGCCTGATGAATAATAGCGCCTTCATCATAATTTTGATTTACATAGTGTATGGTGATGCCCGTTTCTGTTTCTTTATTTTGAATAATAGTCTCGTGAACTTTCATTCCATACATGCCTTTTCCGCCATATTTTGGCAAAAGAGCAGGGTGTATGTTGATTATTTTATCTGAAAAGTGAAAAATTAATGCATCAGGAATTTTCCATAAAAAACCGGCCAGGACAATTAAATCGGGGTTCATTGCTTTGAGAATATCCAACACACAATCACTTTCCAAAAAGGCTGTCCGATTAAAATAAAGCGCATTGATCTTTAGTCTGTCGCAGCGTTCCAAAACCTTCGCATCCCTTTTGTTTGTTAGCACCGCAGAAATAGTCACCTTAGGATTATCCTTGAAATAATTAGCGATGTTTTCAACATTGGATCCAGATCCAGAGGCAAATAGGACGATACGTTTCATGAATTTAATTTTCTTTCAGGCGGGTAAAATAGTTGGGCTAAATTAACACTCTTGAATTTAAATTTATTAAATTGTTCTACATTTTAACGGCAAATAGTGTAATTAATCTAAAGTTTTTTATTTTTGCCATCAATTAAATATTTAAACAAGAATAATTATGTCAGACATTGCATCAAGAGTAAAGGCTATCATCGTTGATAAATTGGGTGTTGATGAAAACGAAGTGGTTGCGGAAGCAAGCTTTACTAACGACCTAGGAGCAGATTCATTGGACACTGTTGAATTGATTATGGAATTCGAAAAAGAATTCGATATCCAGATTCCAGACGATCAAGCCGAAAATATAGCAACAGTTGGTCAAGCAATTAGTTATATAGAAGAGGCAAAGTAATTTTATGATATCTTGAATGAGATTTTTAAAATATCCATGTGGTAATAGTGTCGCATGGATATTTTTTTTTAATTTACACTTGTCTTAGATACTAAAATAAAAATTGGTTCAATGCAATTAAAACGAGTTGTGGTTACTGGATTGGGAGCGTTAACCCCCATAGGCAATAATATTCAGGAATATTGGGAAGGCTTAAAAAGCGGGAAGAGCGGTAGTGCACCAATTACATATTACGATACTGAAAAATTCAAGACAAAATTTGCTTGTGAACTAAAGAATTTCAATGCGGAAGACTACTTCGATAGAAAAGAGGCCCGTAAACTTGATAGGTTTGCGCAGTATGCCTTGGTTTCTTCTGACGAAGCAATAGTAGATTCCGGATTAGATCTTGATAAGATAGACAAATTTCGTGTAGGCGTAATTTGGGGAGCAGGAATAGGAGGCTTGGAAACATTTCAGAACGAAGTGATGAATTTTGCCGCTGGAGATGGTACCCCAAGGTTCAATCCGTTCTTTATCCCAAAGATGATCGCCGATATTGCTCCTGGAAATATATCCATAAAGCATGGTTTTATGGGACCCAACTATACAACGGTCTCAGCTTGTGCCTCCTCGGCCAATGCCATGATCGATGCCCTGAACTATATCCGTTTGGGCCATTGTGATGTTATTGTCACCGGTGGTAGTGAAGCAGCTGTAACCATTGCAGGAATGGGAGGGTTTAATGCTATGCATGCCCTGTCTACCTTAAATGAAAGCCCTGAAACCGCCTCTAGGCCATTTGATGCCACGAGGGATGGTTTTGTGCTGGGTGAAGGCGCTGGAGCCTTGATTCTTGAAGAGTACGAACATGCCAAGGCAAGGGGAGCAAATATATATGCAGAAATTGTAGGTGGTGGGATGTCCAGTGACGCATACCATATGACTGCACCACACCCAGATGGTATTGGGGTAGTTCGCGTTATGGAAAACTGTTTACGTGATGCCGGCCTAAAGCCGGAAGATGTTGATGCAATCAATACCCATGGTACATCCACTCCCTTGGGGGATGTGGCAGAGTTGAAAGCTATTACCAAGGTATTTGGCGCACATGCAAAAAATATAAATATTAATTCTACCAAGTCTATGACCGGCCACCTCTTGGGAGCCGCCGGGGCCATAGAGGCCATTGCCTCCATATTGGCAATGAAACACAGTTTGGTGCCACCAACCATCAACCACACTACGGTAGATGAGAATATTGACCCTAACCTGAACCTTACGTTAAACAAGGCCCAGAAGAGAGAGGTAAATGTGGCAATGAGCAATACGTTTGGCTTTGGCGGACATAACGCCTGCGTTGTTTTTAAAAAAATAAGTTAAATAGCGAATGAATTTTCCTTCCAATATATTCAATTCCCATCCTAAAGAGGATGGGGATTTTTTTGGGGGAATGACTAGAATACTTGGATTTAAGCCCAAGAAATTAGACATCTACAAAAAGGCATTTCTTCACCGCTCCGCTAACGTAAAAGACGCCAAGGGGAACCCTATGAACTATGAGCGACTAGAATTCTTGGGGGATGCCATGCTCGGCACCATAATATCACGTTACCTCTACAATGAAGTTCCGGAAGGAGACGAGGGATACCTTACCAAAATGCGCTCAAAGATTGTAAGTAGGGAACATTTGAACGAGTTGGGAAAGGACCTAAACCTTATTGATTTTGTGGAAAGCAGAATTCCAAGATCCCACTTTGGGGACAATATCCATGGGAATGTTTTTGAGGCTTTGGTAGGGGCTATTTATTTGGATAGAGGGTATAAATACTGTGAAAAATTTATCAATTCCAGGGTGATTATCCCATATGTGGATATAGAACAACTGGAGGGTAAGGTTATCAGCTATAAGAGCTTGGTCATAGAATGGTGCCAAAAACAGAAAAAGACCTTTAATTACAACGTATATGAGGATACAGGCAAGGATGTCCTAAAACATTTTGCTGTTAAGCTCACCATCGGGAACAATGTTGTTGCCAAAGCTAGAGCAACCTCTAAAAAAAAGGCAGAGGAAAGGGCTTCCAAGAGGGCGTATTTTGCATTACAGAACAAAATTGATAAAACCGAATAAATCTACCCCAACTCAATCGTTTTCGTTGATTTAAAGGCTCTTAAACCTTTTGGAGGGTTATGTTTCTTGCGTTATAAATCCTATATTTACGTTTTGCATACAAGTTATGGCGGCCATACATAAAATTTCCGAAGACTTTTTTGAGGATTCGTATACATTGATCGCATTGCACAGTAGTTTGGAAGATCACGCATTGGTTTACGCCCTAAATATGTGTCTTAAATCAAAACTAAAAAGGTCTAAAGACGATTTGGATATTTCCAAAGACATTTCTTTCCCTATATTCGAATGGAAAGACATTGCACATGATGCCATTTGGACACTCATAACAAATTACAGTATTAAGGAAGAAAATTTAGGTCAAGAAGACCTATTTGGGAATGAGCCCTCCTACAGGACCCATTACCTGGTGCCCGAATACAGGGATGTGGATTACTTTTTAAAGGTAGATATGGATGAGGTAGGTGATTGCGAAACAATTGTAAGGGAGATCTTGAAGATTCCTAAGGTAATCACTGCTTATACCGTGGATAACAAAAAACTAAAATCAAAAAATAATTTAATATTTTAAAACAATGCCAAGCAACAAGAAGACAAAGATAGTCGCAACCCTAGGGCCTGCCACTAGCAAGAAAGAGGTGCTGAGAAAAATGATCGAGGCTGGGGTAGACGTCTTTAGGATTAATTTCTCCCATGCAGATTATAAGGATGTTTCGGAACGTATTAAAATGATCCGTGAACTAAATGATGAGATGGGAACCAATACTTCTATTTTAGGTGATTTACAAGGCCCAAAACTTAGGGTTGGTGTAATGGCAGGAGAAGTAGTGGTAGCGCCAGGAGATGAGATTACCTTTGTAACAGGAAAACCTTTTGAAGGGAATGCGGAAAGGGTATACATGAACTACAGCACTTTTCCCCAAGATGTTAATCCGGGAGAAAATATATTATTGGACGACGGAAAGTTGATGTTTGAAGTGATGACGACCAATAGAAAGGATGAGGTTCGCGCCAAAGTGATTCAAGGTGGTCCATTGAAATCAAAGAAAGGGGTAAACCTTCCAAACACGAATATTTCCCTACCTGCCTTGACAGAAAAGGATATTAAGGATGCCATTTTTGCCGTTAAGGAAAAGGTAGATTGGATTGCTCTTTCATTTGTTCGCTTTAGCCAAGATTTAATTGATCTTCAAAATTTGATCGCGGAACATTCCGATGTAAAAATACCCATCATTGCTAAAATTGAAAAGCCAGAGGCTGTTGAAAATATAGATAAGATCGTTGCCTATTGTGATGGGTTAATGGTTGCCAGGGGAGATTTGGGTGTGGAAGTTCCTGCACATGAAGTTCCTTTAATTCAAAAGCAATTGGTTTTAAAGGCTAAAAAAGCAAGGATCCCCGTGATTATTGCTACGCAGATGATGGAGACGATGATAACCAGTCTCACGCCTACTAGAGCCGAAGTAAACGATGTTGCCAATTCAGTTATGGATGGTGCCGATGCAGTAATGCTATCAGGGGAAACTTCTGTTGGTAATTATCCTGTACAGGTAATTGAAAAAATGACCAGTATCCTGAAAAGTGTTGAAGGATCCAATCTAATTAAGGTACCTCAAGATCCGCCACAGATCCGTACCAAGAGATATATTACCAAGTCCATTTGTTATCATGCCTCCTTAATGGCCAATGAGATCAAGGCCAAGGCAATTTCAACCTTGACGAATAGTGGATATACTGCCTTTCAAATATCAGCTTGGAGACCTAGCGCACATATTTTGGTTTTTACTTCCAACAAAAGAATTTTAACCCAGTTAAACCTTTTATGGGGTGTTAAGGCATTTTATTATGACAAATACGTTTCAACAGATGAAACTATTGAAGATGTCAACAGACTTGCTGTTGAAAAGGGCTTTTTGGAACCTGGAGACATGCTAATTAGTTTGGCTGCCATGCCGATTAAGGATAAAGGGATGGTAAATACCTTAAGGGTATCGGAGATAGAAGCGCTCTAAGCTGTATTATCTTATATAAGAAAGCCCCAACTATTATTAGTTGGGGCTTTTATTTTTTTTAAAATTGTATTAGGCAACCTCCCGCTCATAGGCGATGAAGTTGACCATCTTTCCATTTTGGTCAAAAAGTGGCTGGGCTTTTATGTCACACCAATATTCACTTCCATTTTTTCTGTAATTTAAAACACGGGCTTCAAAAGGTAATTGGTTTTTTACGGCCTCAGAAATAGCTGCTATTGTATTTTTATCAGTATCCTTACCTTGGAACATTTTAGGTCTTTTTCCAACAATTTCGTTCAAGGTATAACCGTTCATGTCAAATATATTTTTGGTGGCATGTACAATTTTAAGCGTAGCATCCGTAACTACAATAATTTGTTCCTTTTCTTGTAATTCCTTCTTAAACTCAGGCTGTAAAGCCCAGCTGTTGTTTTTTGCAATAGCATCTAAGGTGTCAATGTCATTTTGGTATTTACAGTAATTGCCAAAGTTTGTCAGAGAAAAATCCCAGGAAAGCAGGGGGATGGGATTAAGTTCAAGAGACCTATGGAATTTAGAGATTGCATTTTCGTAGTGTTTCATTGTAATATCATTAATCTTATAGCAATTCAACCTCCTTTAATTAAAATTTCTTTGGTGGGGGGCCATAGAATTAAAAGATTGGGTTTGAGAATTTTAGATCGAAATTAGAAAAAGTTTTACTTGTTGGAAAATTTTAGGGCCTGATTAACAAATTTGTTTAATAAATGAACATTTTAAATCCGTTTGCAACCTTAAATATTCAACAGAATAGTGCTGTAAGTACGGTAATATTGAAGGTTTCAGGGGTTATTTAAGTGTGCTCGGTTGAATATAGAAGATAGATTTGTTTTGAGTTTGGGCTTAAAAGTCAAACTGAAGTTGTATGGAAATCACCTCATTCTCTAGTCTTGCTTTTTTTTCAGTGTTCAGATTTGACAGCGAAATACCCAGTAGCCTAACGGAATTTTCTAATTTTTCTTGATACAGCAGTTCTTTTGTGGTTTCCAATATAAGCGAATGGTCAGCAACAAAAAATGGCAGGGTTTTGCTTCTGGTTTGTAAAGAGAAATCACTGAACTTAATTTTTAAAGTAATTGTCTTCCCTGCGATATTGGATTTTTTCAATCTTTTTTCGAGCTCTTTGGCAATGTTGTCCAAACGTTCCAGCATAAAGATTTCACTACTCAAATTTTCATTAAATGTCCGCTCTGCTCCGACCGATTTTGGGATTCTGTTGGGCTTTACAGGGCTGAGATGTACACCCCGAACAACGTTGTAATAGAAGGTCCCACTTTTCCCAAAATGTTCTTCCAGAAAGTCCAGGGATTTGGTTTTGAGGTCCAACCCCGTAAAGATACCCAAACTGTACATTTTATCTGCTGTTACCTTACCTACCCCATAAAATTTTCTTATTTCCAGGCCTTCCAGAAAGGAGATTACTTCTTCGGGATTTACGGTTTTTTGACCGTTTGGCTTGTTGATATCACTTGCAATTTTGGCGATAAATTTATTGATGGAAATACCGGCAGAAGCATACAGCTTTAATTCATCATAGATTCGTTGTCTGATTTCCTGTGCAATCAGTGTGGCTGAGGGGTTTCCTTTTTTATTGACCGTTACGTCCAGATATGCCTCGTCCAGGGACAGTGGTTCCACAAGATCTGTGTAGTCCAAAAAGATGGTTCTTATTTTTTGGGAGATTTCTTTATATCTCGCGAATCGGGGTTTCACAAAGATAAGATCGGGGCATTGCTTCTTGGCAAGATAGCCGCTCATGGCACTGCGGACGCCATATTTTCTGGCCTCATAACTCGCAGCGGCCACTACCCCCCTTGTTTCCCCGCCACCAACGGCTACGGGTTTGCCCTTTAGCTCCGGATTGTCCAACTGCTCCACGGAAGCGTAGAAGGCATCCATATCTACATGGATTATTTTTCGCAATGGGAAATCATAGGACATAGTACAAAATTAAGCTATATTTATCTGGATGAAAACAAAAGATAAAACGGCAATTATTCTGGGAGCTACCGGCTTAACGGGGGGGTATTTACTTAATTTGCTCTTATCAAATGATCACTATAAAAAGGTAATTCTTTTTTCGAGATCCACAGTGGGCCACACACATCCGAAGTTGGAAGAATATTTGATCGATCTTTTGGAATTGGAGACACACGCCGATAAATTCAGGGCAGATGAGGTGTTCTGCTGTATAGGGACCACCAAATCAAAGACCCCAAACAAAGAAATCTATAAAAAGATAGATTGCGGCGTCCCGGTGAGCGCCGCAAAACTTTGTAAAAAAAATGGCATCTCCACTATTGTCCTGGTATCAGCCTTAGGCGCAAATGTCAATAGTTCTATATTTTATAACCGTGTAAAAGGTGAAATGGAGCGGGATGTATTGAACTATAATATTCCCAAAACACACCTAATGCAACCTTCTCTCATTGGCGGAAAAAGAGAGGAAAAAAGGGTAGGAGAATGGATTTTTAAACAATTGTTCGGACTGTTCAATTTACTACTGGTAGGTCCGTTGGAGAAGTATCGATCTATTGAGCCCGAGACTATAGCAAAGGCCATGGTCTGGTTGGCCAACCATGAATATGATAAAACAAGAATTGAATCTGACGAGATACAAATAATTGGAAATAAATAGCTGCTTAGAGAGAATTAATGATAGAAATAGAGCGTAAATTTTTAGTGGTCTCCAATGATTATAAGAAGGAGGCGCATAAAAAAAATAGAATAGTCCAAGGCTTTTTAAATACCGATCCTTTTAGAACTGTTAGAATAAGGGTGAAGGAGGACCAGGGATATCTGACCGTTAAGGGAATGGGGAGCGAAAATGGTACGACACGTTTTGAATGGGAGAGGGAAATACCGGTCAAAGAGGCAGAGGCCTTGCTTAAACTGGCAGAGCCAGGGGCCATAGATAAAATGAGGTATGAAGTACAAGTAGGCGAACACTTATTCGAAATTGACGAGTTTTTTGGAGAAAATGAAGGGCTTGTGGTGGCGGAGATTGAATTGACAGATGAGGATGAAAGCTATGAAAAGCCTTCTTGGTTAGGGGAAGAAGTCACAGGGCAGCCCCAATATTACAATGCACAATTAAGTAAAAATCCGTATAAAAAATGGCAGCACTAAAACTATGGGGGACCTTGGTCTTAATGGCGTTTGTAGTTTCCTGCAAAGATCTGAAGGAACCTTTGGCTCCAAAGGACAATGGGTTGGATGTTGATAAGCCTTCCATTTCCCAAATTAAAAAGCAATTGGATGCTAAAGGATTTCAAACCTTTGATTATATAGATGAGAAAACCAAGGATACGGTATTGATGCAGCAGTACTTTATTGCTTTTTTAAAGACAGGACCCAACAGGGGACAAAGTGAAAAGGAGGCAGACAGTTTGCAAAAATTACATTTGGAACACTTAGGAAGAATGTATGAATTGGGATATGCAGATATCTCAGGACCATTTGGGGACGAGGGAGAAATACGTGGTATTACGATCTATAACGTACCAACGCTTCAAATAGCGGACAGTCTTGCCCACTTGGACCCAATGGTTGCTGCGGGCAGATTGGCAATAGAATTACACCCCTGGTGGGCAGCAAAAGGATTCTCCCTGAGATAATTATTTTGCCAAGACCCCTTCTTTATCGATAATTGGAATGTTGATGAGGTTTTGTTCGTTCACGGTATTTCTATCAAAGTTGTATCGCCGTTCATATAATTTATCATCGGCAAAAAATGTGACAAAAAATTCATTGTCCAACGCCAATACATCTTCTTGGACCATTTCTATTTTTTCATAGGATTTGGCACCCACTAAGCCAATACCATGTCTCATGGTAGAGGTTTTCTTATCCTTATCATGTCCTTTGGATACGATAAGAACCATGTCTATTGGGGTGTTTCTATTATTAATGATGTAGGCGTTCCAGTCCTTGGAGAGGAATTCCTCGTTCCATTCGTGTACAATTGCCACAAAAACTTCTTTGGCAATGGGGATTTCGATATCTTTTTTCATCGATTGGTGTAGCGAATTAATATAAAGGAGGATTGAAAAACATACTTACGTATTTACGAGCATTAAAAGGAGCTTTTAAATTGCTCCAGGAAGCGAATGTCGTTCTCACTAAGCAAACGAATGTCTGAAATTTGGTGCAATAAAAGTGCAATCCTGTCGATACCCATTCCAAAAGCGAATCCTGAATACTCGTTAGGGTCAATTCCACAGTTTTTCAACACATTGGGATCTACCATACCGCAACCCATAATTTCTAGCCAACCTGTTCCTTTGGTCATTTTATAATCGGTCTCTGTTTCCAATCCCCAATAGACATCTACCTCTGCACTAGGTTCGGTAAAAGGGAAATAAGAGGGTCTCAGGCGTATTTTAGACTTCCCAAAAAGTTCTGTGGTAAAGAATTGAAGGGTTTGTTTTAAGTCCGCAAAGGAGACGTCTTTGTCTATATAAAGTCCTTCAACCTGGTGAAAAAAACAATGGGAACGGGCAGAAATGGCTTCGTTCCTATAGACTCTACCAGGTGAAATGGTCCTAATGGGCGGTTTGTTGTTCTCCATGTATCTAACCTGTACCGAAGAGGTATGGGTGCGTAATAGGATATCAGGATTGGTCTGTACGAAGAACGTATCCTGCATATCCCTCGCCGGGTGGTATTCAGGGAGGTTCAGGGCGGTAAAGTTGTGCCAGTCATCTTCAATTTCAGGTCCTTCGGAAACGTTGAATCCAATTCTCGAAAAGATATCGATTATTTGATTTTTAACAATGGATATGGGATGTCTGGCCCCAAGCTCAATAGGCTCACCTGGTCTTGTAAGGTCACCGTAAATACCCGTTTCCATAACGCTATTTTCGAGGAGTTCTTTTAGGGAATTGACCTTGTCGGTGGCGGCATTTTTAAGTTGGTTCACAACCTGTCCAAATTCTTTTTTCTGGTCGTTGGGCACATTTTTGAACTCTGCAAAGAAATGGTTCAAGATACCCTTTTTCCCTAAATATTGGATACGGAAAGCTTCAATTGCTTCTAGGTTGTCGGAAGAAAATTTTTCTACTTCCGAAATATGTTGCTTCAGTTGATCTATCATGGTTTTTCTAATGGCTTATGGAGATTAATGGTCTCGCATTACCGATTGCAATGTGTTCGTCCTATTTCTTAATAAACGGTCAAACGGAACACAGAGCAACTAGTGATTGTAATTTTAGTTCTAAAATAATCCCGATGCAAGCCGTTTGCTTGGGCAGGCAAATTTAAAACTTTTATTACAGTACATATAGCATAATCGAGCAAGTTTGTTTAAATATTATTGTTGTTGTTGTTTTTTATAAAGGCAATACAATCATCAAATGATTTGAAAATGTGCTCTTTAGGAATTAAATCAGGGATAATATCAATGCGTTCCATCATATACCTTGGTTGTTTTAGAACGTTGACCAAGAGCACATTTATATTTTCTTTTTTTAGATCTACCAGCACATCTTCCATGGCGTAAAGACCGGATTGGTCCATATAGTGCATTCTTCCCATCCTGATGATTACCGTAGAGGCCGAATTTGGTATTTGTTTGGCCAATTGCTGAAAATCGTTGGTGGATCCAAAGAACAATGGACCTTTAATATGTTTGATAAATACTTTTTCCAATAATTCTTTTGGAAAATTATCTTCATCAGCCCACGCTTTTTCCTTCGACAATGTTTTAACGTTGGATCTTTCTGCAGTTAGATCCCCCATTTTTTTCATGAACATCAGGGAGGCAATGATCAAACCAATGCCCACAGCATATACCAAGTTCCATAAGGTGGACAATACAAGGACGATTAGCATTACCATAACCTCCGAGCTCAATTTCAAGGGGCCTACTTTTAGATCCTTTGGAAGGCTGGGGATGGCCTTGAGGCCTTTGTAATCCATAACGCCAATACCAACCGTGATTAATATCCCTGCCAATACGGCTGCCGGTATTTGGGAGGCTATGGGGCCCATGGCCAGGAGAATGACCAGAAGCAGAATGGCTGCGAACATTCCGGAAAGCTTTGTTTTGCCTCCGGAACTTATGTTGACCACTGTCCTAATGGTGGCGCCGGCCCCAGGTATTCCGCCGAAAACAGCGGCGATACTATTGCCGATTCCTTGGCCTACCAGCTCCTTATTGGGCTCGTGTTTGGTCTTGGTCATGTTGTCGGCGACCACTGAAGTCAAAAGGGAATCTATAGCTCCAAGCAGTGCAAGGGTGAAAGCGGTGAAGAGATATGGCGTGATAGCCTCCAAATTAAAATTGGTAAATATCCCCAGGTTGGGGATGGGCAGTCCACTAGGGATCTTCTCTATAGGGCGATATTCTATTCCCGAACCATAGGCGATACCAGAAACTATCAATAAGGCAACTAGTGTGCTAGGGATTGCGGTGGTGATGCGTTTAAAACCATAGATAATTAGGATAGTGGATAAGGTCAATATGAGCTCTAGCCAGTTGATATTGCGCATGGCATTTGGCAATACCCTTAACGCCCCCATTACCCCTGAAGCCTCTCTGGCTGCCAGGGTTTTTGATTCTTCCATAATGTCCTGGTCAGAAATTTTTTCGGCACGTTCAATGGTTTCTTTAAAGTCTTCTAAAACTAAAATACCCTCTTCTGCCTCTTCTTTTAATATATTTTCCAAAATAAGTTCTTCCGCTTGTGGTTTAAACTTATTGACATACTTCATATCCTCCCTAGGGTAATAGCCCAATGCCGGCAAAATTTGGGTTATGAGAATTATAACCCCGATGGCGGTCATAAATCCTGAAACTACAGGGTAAGGAATGTATTTGATATATTCTCCCAGTCCTAAAACTCCCAAGCCAACTTGTATGACCCCTGCCAAAAGGAAAACAGTCAAAATAGCCGGCAGGGCCTTCTCCAAGTTTCCGTCATTGTTGGCCACAATGCTGGCAACGATAATCATGCTCACTGCGGTCATCGGAGCCGTTGGTCCAGAAATTTGGGTGTTGGTTCCTCCAAAAAGTGAAGCGAAAAAACCAATAAATATTGCTCCGTACAAACCTGCACTTGGGCCCATTCCCGAGCTTACCCCAAAAGCAAGTGCCAGTGGAAGGGCAACAATTCCTGCTGTAATACCTCCAAAAAGATCTCCCTTTAAATTGTAAAATAGGTTTTTCATAAGCCTAATATATTAAATAAAATTAGGGTATAAGCTATGTTTTATAATTACAGCTAACCCATTGAGCAACAATAAGTTCAAGAATTAGGTTGTGCCAAGGGAAAAAATGCAGCATTTTTCAGGCTAGGGAGGTATGACCAAAAAAAAAGGCCAATGGAAACCATTGACCTTTTAAAAAAATATGAATAAACGGAATTAAAAATTCAATTGGTATACCGAATCCAAATGGGAATCATTCGCAACGGTTACCCCTAGGTCTTTGACAATACCTGTGCTAAGACCATAAACCCAGCCATGTAGGTCTAATTTTTGCCCACTTTTCCAAGCATTTTGAACGATAGAGGTTTTAGCAAGATCAAAAACCTGTTCCTTCACGTTTAACTCTACAAACTTGTCAAAGCGTGTTGTTTCGTCTTTAATAGCATCGAGCTCATCTTTGTGCAGGCGATACACATCTTTGATGTGTCTTACCCAGTTATCAATGAGACCTATAGATTGGTTGCCCATTGCTGCTTTTACACCCCCACAACCATAATGACCGCATACGATGACGTGTTGTACCTTTAAAACGTTAACAGCATAATCCAACACACTTAGCATGTTCATATCTGTGTGCAATACCATATTCGCAATGTTCCTGTGCACGAATACTTCACCAGGCTGTGCTCCCACTATTTCATTGGCTGGAACGCGACTATCCGCACACCCGATCCATAAGAGTGGTGGGCTTTGGCCTTTGGAGAGTTTTTGGAAGAATTCAGGATCCAAATCCAATTTACTCTTTACCCACGCCTTGTTGTTTTCAATTAAACTTTTATAAAAATCGCTGCTCATAACTATATTTTTAATAAGATTAAGATGGTATAGCCACCCCGAAATAATCTTTGAAACTATCTGGGTTGTCTACTTCACCTCGGTTAGAAATTAATTTAATGTCGATATTTTTACTCTTAGCTCTAAAGGCAAACTCATCTAGTATTTCTAGGATATCATAATGCAGCCGAACTGTTTTGCGCACATCCAGGACCAATTTTGTATTCTTTGGGAGGCTGTTCAACTCCCTTAAAATAGCGCCCTTGTTTAAGAACGAAATCTCTTCGGAGAGGGTCATCTGAACGCGATGGTCATCCCCATCACTTTCCAAGATATGCAGAAAATGAGAGTTTTTGTAGTTCTGAATCAAAATGGTGGTTATGCCAACAGCTAGACCAAGACCGATTCCCATTAATAAATCCGTAAAAACTACGCCTATAACGGTAACTATAAACGGTACGAATTGTGTTTTGCCCAAATAGAACATTTGTTTGAACAGGGCAGGTTTTGCCAATTTGTAACCTACAATAATCAAAACAGCTGCCAATACGGCTAACGGGATTTTGTTCAGTAATGTAGGGATTAATAGAACGGCAAGCAATAGGAAGCCACCGTGAATAATGGTAGATAATTTAGATTTCCCACCAGATTGTACATTTGCTGAGCTTCTTACGATTACTTGTGTAATGGGCAATCCTCCAATAAGTCCTGAAATGATGTTTCCAGTACCTTGGGCAAACAGCTCTCTGTTGGTAGGAGTGGTTCTTTTTGCAGGATCCAATTTATCCGTTGCCTCTACAGATAGGAGTGTTTCTAAACTGGCTACAATAGCGATGGTAATTCCAGCAATCCATACTTCCGGATTCAGGGCGACACCAAAGTTGGGAAATGTAAACTGCCCCAAAAACATATTTATGTCCTCAGGAATGGGGACGCTCACCAAATGGTTGGCTGATATGGCATATTCGGAAGAAATGGGCAAACTCATCTGGTAAATTATACCAAATGCAACAGCTACCAAGGGTCCAGGGACAATGGAGAAAAAGGCATGTTTTTTTGCCAATATTTTTTCCCAGGACAGTAAGATAAGCAGCGAAACGCTAGCCACAATGATGGCTCCTGGGGATATAAAATCAAACATGCGGCCTAAAGCAGAAAAAGTAGTGCTTCCATCGGTCTGGAAGAAATCCAGATCACCTTCGTAATCAGAGTCATATCCGAACGCATGTGGAATCTGTTTTAAAAGAATTATAATTCCAATGGCTGCCAGCATTCCTTTTATCACGGCTGAAGGAAAATAATAGCCGATTATACCGGCTTTTAAAACGCCCAGTAACAGTTGTAAGGCACCTCCAATGACCACAGCGACCAAAAAGTTCTCATAGCTTCCCAAGGATGTAATAGCAGATAATACAATTACGGCCAAACCTGCGGCAGGTCCGCTGACCCCTAGGGAGGAACCGCTAATACCACCCACAACGATTCCACCAACAATACCCGCAATTACTCCTGAGAATAAAGGGGCTCCACTGGCTAAAGCAATACCCAAACATAAGGGCAGCGCTACAAAAAATACAACGACACTTGCGGGAAGGTCATGCTTCAAATTTTTAAACATATGATTAAAGAATTATTTCCCCTATTGAATTAGGGGACAGATGGGTTAATAATAAAATTTAAGGGGTGTCTAAATCGATTCTTCAGGAGGAGGAAGCACTATTTGCTTTATGCAATCGGATTGGCCCAATTGATAGTTGTAAGTATTGAATAGTATTTCTAAATTGGAGACAAAGAGGAAATCGGTGAGGCTCTTAGAAATAATTTTTTCCTCTTCATTATTTTTTTTTTCCTGCTTTTGTTCTTCTTCATTAATATTATTGGTCACAAGAGGTTTTCCATCATCAACAATGGTAATGATAGGTTGACCTATACAGGTAAAAAGCCATAGGGCCAACATCGTAATACGAATGATGTATTGGGTTTTCCTCATATCTCACTTACAAAGATAAAAGGATCAAATACATAGAGTGTTAAAATTTTAAAAATCCTTTAACAATTTGATGTTGGTCGAAGGTAGCCAACCCGTTTTACCATCTGCCAATTTTATTTTGTTCCAATCGCTCAAGGTGTCCAGAACAAATACTTTTGTCCCTTCGTGGATCCTAAAGGTTTCTTGACTTCTATTATTGGGCTCGGATTTTACGATGACCTCGTTTTTAAATACAATGGCAGGCTGCTCAGAGCGGTAACTGGTATATTCCAGATACGCAATAAGCACGGCTATGAGGGAAATAACCAAAGATGCCATGCTGCCGATAAAAGCAACTCTTTTTTGGGAGGAATAGCTCAGGTAATAAAACGCAATGTAACCGAAAACAAAGAGCAACATGAAAATTATGGCAGTAACTGCCCATTGATCAAAAGATAAAAACCCGGTAATTTCACTAAAAACCTTACCAATTCCAGTTTCCGGCATTTGCTCAATGGCATCCAGTGTCATGTTTCTTGCAAAGCTTAAGTTGTTCTTTACTTCATTGTCTGATGGATCTAATAAGAGCGATTTTTCATAATAATAAATACTAGGGGCAACCTTGTTTAATTTGTAATAGGCGTTTCCTAAATTAAAGTAGAGCGCTGCTGAATGTTCACCATTGTCGAGAATTTTATTATAATTTTCAATGGCCTCATTGTACTTTCCCTCATTATAGGCCTTGGTGGCCTCATCAAATAACACTTTGTTTTGGGCTCCTCCCCAAAAGGAAATCATGGTGATAATCAGAAAAATAATCTTTCTCATAGCTTATAACTGTTTATCCATTTGTGATATGACCTCACTGGCCTTGTTATAATCATCTTGCATCTGGACTTCAGAAAAAGGACTATAGCGTGCGAGTTCACAATTCTTCAAGAGGGAAATAAAATCCTGAATTGAACCTTCCTCAATATCTTTTTTGGCCAAAAGGGCTTCAATCTTGTCTTTGCTGAATTCAGAGGTTTCGATTTTTAATTTTGCCTTGAGGTAATTGTGCAGTGCTTTTTCAAGAGCGATATAAAATGCATCCTTATCACCCAAGGTCTTTTTTGCAGCAGATAAATATTTCCTGGCCAATTTATTGGCTTTTTTAATTTTATTGCCCACTAGATCACTGGCGATTGCCTCTCTCTTTTTACCAAAAACAATAGCAATGGGAATCAGTAGAATTGGTAATAGCAACCAAATGTAGAAATAGGTTGAGCCAAAGAAGGAATTGGCAGTCACAGATTTTAAGCCCGGCTTTGTTTTGATGAAATTAAATTGATCCCCAGTCACAACCACACTTTTTTGGTTGCTAAAGGTAGCAGGATTGGTGGTGTTTGCAGAGGCGCTATTGGGGCCATCAATCACATTCACCATGATTTCAGCTGAATTTAAACTTCTGTATTTTTCAGTTTCCGGATCAAAATAACTAAAAGCAATACTGGGTATAGGATATTTTCCCTTGAAAGAAGGGACAATCGTATAATTGTTACTCACCGACCCTTCCATACCTTCTGTGGTGGTGCGGATCCCTTCATTGAATTCTGGCTCGTATACCTCAAGAGCACTTGGAAGGCTCAGTTCTGGCAATTGGAACAATTTTAAATTTCCCTTTCCACTTACTTCTACCTTGGCCTGAAGAGATTCTGAGGCGTTTAATTCGGTTTTTGTGGTGGTAACAGAAAAATTGAAATTTCCGACGGCCCCACTAAAATTATTCGGCTTTCCTTCTGTAGGAAGCTCTTTGACCATAATGTTTCTCCGCCCTGCAGAAACCGTGATATTGGTAGAGGTGTATACTTTCCCGCCAAAGAAATCGCGTTTGTTGGTGGGAACATCCACAGTAACTTCAAGGGATAAAGGTTCTATTTCCAATTCCCCTGTTTTTTGGGGATATAGGACCACCCGTTTTAAAATGACGTATCTATATGATTTTCCCTCATAAACACCATTTTGAACGCTGTACTTGGTTACGGGCATCTCTTGACTCCAGAAATTGTTGTATTTCGGGTTATCCAATGCCCTAAAGTTAGATACGTTTATGGAAGGGCTAACAAAAAGTTTATAGACCACGCTTATGGCCTCATTTAAATAGGGGCCTGTCTTGGAAACTTCGGCAACCAAATGCAAATTATCATCTGCCACTGCATCGGCACTAGCCTCCTCTCCGGGGCGTTCAACAGCTGCGGTTACCTCCACTTCTAGAGGAAGGGATTTATAGGTCTTGCCATCTATTACTATAGTAGCTTGGTTGATGGTAAATTTACCTCTTGCCGTTGGCATGAGTATGTATGAATAGGTTTTGGAATAGCTACGGACTCCATTAACCCATGAAGAACTAATAGATTGTGACGGGCCCATGACAACATTGAAGCCCTCAAAATTGGGAGGGTTAAAATTATCGCCATCCTTGTTCATGGTAAAATCAATTCTTAGCCGCTCGTTGATGCCCAATTGTTCTTTACTGAGTTTCGCCTCAAAGGTAATGGCGCCAGAGTCCTGTGCCTTAGCTAGGAAGGCAAAAAACAAGAGAGTGGCCAGGGCCACAAAATGTTTAACAGATCTATTCATTACCAATCTTTTTCATTTTTGACTTTAACACCCTTGGCCTTTTGGGCATCTATTTTTTCTTTCACCTTTTTTTCTTCATTTTGCATGGCTTCCAAAAGGTTTTTCACCTGTTGGGGAGAAAGTTGGTTGGGGCGTGGTTGCTGTTGTTCTTTCTGGTCACTAGGGTCATTTCCGGATTCTGGTTTGTTTTTTTGTTCTTCCTTATTATCACCCTCACCTTTTTTATTTTCTTCTTTCTCTTGGTCTCCTTTATCCCCTTCGTCTCCCTTGTCCTTGTTTTTATCGTCTTTCTGATCCCCTTTGTCGTCCTTGTTGTTTTCGCCGTCTTTTTTATCGTCTTGGTTCTTGTCCTTCTTGTCCTCTTCGTCTTTCTTATCCTGATTTTTGTCGTTCTTCTTGTCTTCGTCTTGTTGTTTTTTCAGCATTTCTTTTGCAAGAGCAAGATTATAACGGGTCTCTTCGTCGTTGGGGTTGTTTCGCAAAGCCTGTTTGTAGGCTTCCACAGCCTTTTCATATTCTTTACTTTTCATAAAGACATTGCCCATATTGTGATAGGCACTGTGTTTTTCTTTCTTGTCCGTTGCCATTTCCCCAGCCTGCTTAAAACGTGAAAAAGCCTCATTGTAAGTCTCTTTTTCATAGTAGGCATTCCCCAAATTGTAGGGAGCAACAGCATTTTCATCGCTTATGGCGATGGCTTTCCTGTAATTGGCCTCAGCGGTTACAAAATTGTCTTGGGAAAGTTCCTTATTCGCCTCCCATGTTAAATTTTTGGAGGTTCTTAGAGCTTTATCCTTATCTTTTTCCAGCTCTTTGTCTGCCACTTGGCCGAAAGCAAAGCACCCCATTAAGAAAATCAGGTATGTTGTATAAATCTTAGGCATCTTCATTTTCATTAAATAAGTTCAATTTTTTAAGCCATTTGGTTTTTCTTTCCAAAAAGAAAATATCCATGAACAGGAAGAATAGACCTATTCCTAAAAACCATTGGAATTGATCTTTATACTCTGCAAATTGCTTGGCTTCAAATTCTGTTTTGTCTATTTGGTTCAATTGCTCTTTAATGAATTCTATCGCAGCATCGGTATTGGAGCCGTTAATATACTCTCCATTTCCTTCGTTGGCAATCTCTTTAAGAATTTCTTCGTTCAATTTGGTTATGACCACTTCACCCTGTGCGTCTTTTTTTAGACTCTGGACCACACCATTTCTCTTGATCGGAATTGGCGCACCCTTGCTCTGTCCTACCCCAACTGTAAAAATACGGATACCTTTATCTACTGCTGTCTCCACCGCCTCTAAGGTGGTGCCTTCAGAATGGTCTTCCCCATCTGAAATGATAAATAAAACCCTATTCGTCTGTTCCTCATCGTCATAATAGGTGGTCGCCAAGTTAATAGCTTCATTAATGGCGGTACCTTGTGAGGAGAGCATATCGGTATTCATGCTCTGTAAGAACATTTTAGCGGCACCATAGTCGGTCGTAATCGGTAATTGCGGAAAAGCTTGTCCGGCATAAGCGATGATGCCGATACGGTCGCTTCCCAATTGATTGATGATCTCGGATACCAAACGTTTTGCTTTTTCCAACCTGTTGGGAGCGATGTCCTCGGCGAGCATACTCTTAGAAACATCAAGGGCGAATACAATATCCACACCCTCTCTCTTTACCGTTTCCAATTTGGTCCCTATTTTTGGATTGACAAGGCCCAATATCAAAAATGAGAGGCCTACCAGAAGAAAAGCTAATTTTAAGGTAGACTTAAAACTGGACTTATTAGGGGTCAACCTTTTTAACAGGGCCAAGTCTGCAAATTTCCGTTGTGTCCTTTTTTTCCAGATTTGTAGGGCCACAAAAATGACGATCATTATTGGGATAATGAGCAACAGATAAAAATAAATTTTTTCGTCTAACTGGACCATAACTATATAAAACTCCTAAATAATGTATTTCTAAGTAGCCATTCCAACAAGAGTAAAACTCCTGCCAAAAGTACGAACGACCTAAATTTTTCTTCGTATTTGTAATATTTGAATTCCTCTACCTCAGTTTTTTCAAGTTTATTGATTTCTTCATAAATAGCCTCTAGCTTGCTATTGTTGGTGGCCCTAAAATATTGACCTCCGGTTGCATCGGCGATTTCCTTCAATAGTTTCTCGTCAATTTCTACCTGTCTCATCCCATATCGGAAAGTACCGTCGGGGTTGTAGGCTATTGGGGATAGGGCATTGCCATTGGTGCCCAGGCCTATCGTATAGGTCTTTATGCCAAATTCCACGGCAAGTTCTGCTGCTGTTTGGGGCTCAATAAAACCTGAGTTGTTCACTCCATCTGTCAATAGGATAATTATTTTGCTCTTTGCCTTGCTTTCCTTTAGCCTATTCACCGAAGTGGCCAGTCCCATTCCTATTGCCGTTCCATCATTAAGTTGTCCGTATGTAATATCCCTTAGGGCATTTAGGACGATGTTCTTGTCACTGGTTATAGGGGTCTGGGTGAAACTTTCGCCGGCATAGACTACCAATCCGATACGATCGTTTGGACGCTTACGTATAAAGTCGGCCGCAACATCTTTAAGCGCAGAAAGTCGATTTGGTTTAAGGTCCCTTGCCAACATACTTGAGGATACGTCAATGGCCATGACGATATCTATCCCCTTGGTTGTTTTGGTTCTGGACGAAATATCTTCGGTCTGCGGTCTCGCCAATGCCGTAATGATGGCAGCCAAGGCCAAGAGACGCAGTACAAAGAGGGCGGGTTTCAACTTGGCCAGGATACTGTCACTTGAAAACCCTTTGATGCTCGATATTTTTAGGGAAGCTGCTTCTTCTTTTCTCTTAAAGAAATACCACAGCGCCGCTACCGGCAGCAATAATAGCAACCAGAAGAAATTAGGGTTTGCAAATTGTATATTCTCTAACATTAAGCTCCTGTTTTTACTTCAATGGAATGGGTAATCCTATCCACAATATTTTCTGCATATCCATCATCCTCAAGCCAATTGAGAATAATTTGTTGTTCAAATCCTTTCCCTCCAAAAATGATGATGGCATAATTTCCATTTACCACTTCATTGGATTGGGGGAGGGTGAATTTGCCGCTTCCATAAACTTTGACACCCAATGTCCCGGATATGGTTTTGAACTCCTCTTGTTTAGTGGTGATGTTTTTGGCGCCCTTGGCTTCAAAACTTTTTAGTACCTGCTCCACTGAATTTTGAAAATCAGGTTCCGTTTCTTGAGAGGAGAACGTGGTAGAGCTTACCCCAATAGAGAAAAGGGCTTCTGGATCACTAAAAGCGAAAACTTGGGCCTCTTTAACGCTCGCTTTAACCTCAGGGGGTAATTTTATGTCCTGTCTTATTAAAACGCTGGGCGTCTCCAAACTAATTGGAGGATAACCATAGGTGCTGTTCAGCCAATCACCTTCCAGTAATTCCTTGGTGGGGTGCCCCATGACGGTATCCTTAACAGGTTTCCAGCCATAATAAGCGACGGCAACCAAGGTGGAAAGGAAAACGACTCCAACGGTTACTGCGGCTGCCATAAGCCATTTTTTCTTCTGTTTTTTACGGGAAAGTTCCTCTAAATATTTTTCATCCTGGAGCAGGTCTTCCTCATCCGGTTCAGGTAAGGCCTCTTTGGTCTTGATTACGATCTGTTCTATGACTCTTCGATCCTGTTCAGCTACGGATGTTTCAGGTTTCGATTTTGCGAATTTCACCAAATCTGCCGTTTGCAGTACCTTTTTAAACTGATCGATGGTATCGTCGTCCAATTTTAGTTCCCCTGCATCCTTCAGTAATTCTAGTTTTTCTATTAATTGATCTGTTGTGCTCTCCAAAGCGGACACATGAACGTCCTCTTCCAAATAGGAGCGGACTATATCCGTTAGTTCAGAATAATACTGCTTGTATTCGTCCTGAATGATATATTTTGAGTTTTCAAGTCTCCTCAATTCCAATAAAGCGCGATCATATGGGGGCAAAAGGGCCACTTTTTCTTCTTCCGAAAGTGGTTTTTTCCTAATCAGGAACCAATACGCCAATGCGCCCAAAATAACCAAGCCCAACAATATCCATAAGACTTTTTTCCACAGATCAAAATTGCTTTTCTCTACCTCAAGAAATGGTTTGATGTCGTACATCTTTTGAGTCAGTGTGTCCACGGGAACAGTGGTAACAGCTATTTTAACAGAATCTGTAAAGAAGTTCTGACCGTTAATGACAACTTGTTGTCTGGGTATGGTGTAGGTTCCTGAATCGAATTGGGTAAGTGCATAAATTTTTTGAAGGGTAATCCTATCCAGTTTTCGCAAGGTATCCGTTGAAATGGCCTCCACCATTTCCATGGGTGAAAAAGTCTGACCTTCAGGGAATACGATTTGGGCTGTACTATCGGCTTCAACCTTAATCTTAAATCTTATCTGTTCCCCAATTTTAATACTGGTCGTATCTATTTCTGAAGATACCGAGGAAGTGGTTTGGGAAAACCCCATCCCGCATTGGAGCAGCAACAGGACAATGCACGCCCTAAAAGCCATATCCTTACAAAATGAAGTAATTTTTAATCTATTGTTTTCCATTCGTTTTATCCCCTTCGCTTAAAATAGCCCAATAATTTCTTCACATAACTTTCATCCACCCTGCAACTCAACACCCCGCAGCCAGATTTGGTAAAGACGTCCTCAAAATAATTTACCCGTTCCTTGTGGAATTTACCGTAGGCAGTTCTCACAGCTTTGGATTGGGTATTTATGAGGCGTATTTCTCCGGTCTCGGCATCTTGCATTTGCACCATTCCTAGATTGGGAATTGATTCTTCCCGCTCATCATAAACACGGATACCCGTGACGTCGTGTTTTTTTCCAGTGATTCTGATGGTCTGTTGGTAATCATCATCAATAAAATCCGAAAGGACAAAAACGATTGCCTTCTTTTTCATGACGTTGGTTAAAAACTTTAGGGCTTCTGCTAGGTCTGTCTTATTGCTTTTAGGCTTAAATTCCAAGAGTTCCCTGATGATTCGTAAAACGTGTGTTTTTCCTTTTTTTGGTGGTATGAACAATTCAATTTCATCAGAAAAAAGGATTAGGCCCACCTTATCGTTGTTTTGTAATGCAGAAAAAGCAAGGGTGGCAGAGATTTCGGTAACAATTTCTTTTTTGAATTGGTTGGAAGTTCCAAAAAGTTCAGAACCGCTTACATCCACCATGAGCATCATGGTAAGCTCCCTTTCCTCTTCAAAAACTTTTACGTACGGCTCGTTATACCGGGCAGTAACGTTCCAATCAATAGACCTCACATCGTCACCAAACTGATATTGCCTTACTTCACTGAACGTCATTCCCCTACCTTTGAAGGTAGAGTGGTATTCCCCTCCGAATATATGATCGGAAAGACGCCGTGTCTTTATCTCAATTTTACGAACTTTTTTGAGTAATTCTTTAGTATCCATTGGCCTAATTAGGGTTTTGTCCAAAAGATGGACGGTTCCAGTTTACAGTTTCAAACAAGAAACTAGGAACAAGGCGCTAAGGCACTTCTATCTCATTTACTATTTTATTGATGATATCCACAGAGGTTACATTTTCTGCTTCCGCTTCATAAGTAATACCAATCCTGTGCCTTAGAACATCGTGAACTACCGCTCTAACATCTTCTGGCACAACATATCCTCTCTTTTTAATGAAGGCATAACATTTGGCGGCATTTGCCAAGTTGATACTCCCTCTGGGAGACGCTCCAAAACTTATGAGGGGTTTTAGATCTTCAAGATTGTACTTTTCTGGATAACGCGTTGCAAAAACGATATCCAAAATATACTTTTCAATTTTTTCATCCATGTAGACTTCCCTAACCGCGTTCTGTGCTCGTAATATCTGTTCTATGGATACTACAGGATTTACTTTTTCATACGCACCATTAAGATTTTGACGCATGATCAATTGCTCTTCCTTTATTTTTGGATAGTCTATGACGGTCTTTAGCATAAAACGGTCAACTTGTGCTTCGGGTAGCGGATAGGTTCCTTCTTGTTCCACTGGGTTTTGCGTGGCCATTACCAAGAATGGTTTGTCAAGAATAAAAGTTTCATCACCAATGGTGACTTGCTTTTCCTGCATGGCCTCCAGGAGGGCCGATTGTACTTTTGCCGGAGCACGGTTTATTTCATCAGCCAACACAAAATTGGCGAAAATTGGACCTTTCTTTATAGAAAAATCATTGAGCTTCATGTTGTAGATCATGGTTCCGACCACATCGGCAGGCAGTAAATCTGGAGTAAACTGTATTCTGCTGAAACTACCATGTACGGCTTTGGATAGAGTATTGATCGCCAATGTTTTTGCCAATCCGGGAACACCTTCCAATAGGATATGTCCCTGGCCCAAAAGACCTATGAGCAACCTTTCCACCATGTATTTTTGACCGACGATGACTTTGTCCATCTCCATCATTAAAAGGTCTATAAAAGCACTTTCTTTTGCAATCTTCTCATTCACAGCACTGATATCAACAGTCGTATTTTCTTCCATAAAATAGTTTTATTAAAACCCTGACGATAATTACATTAAATTCTCATGCAAATTGAAGATTTATTTATTTAATGGTTGTTAATGATTGGTTAAAAGTTGGGTAAACCCCTTATTTTTATGAAGTATTTAAGGGATTTATTTTCTAAATTCACCAACCTATGGAGAAAACTACGAATTATTCAAAAATCATAGCTGGTACTATGACATGGGGAAGTTGGGGAAAGCAACTTTCCACCAAGGAAATGATCGATTTGATGCAGCATTGTATCGACAATGGGATATCCACTTTTGACCATGCCGACATCTATGGCGATTATACCAACGAAATCGAATTTGGTACCGCTTTGAGTCAAAGTAAAATTGATAGAGGCAGCATAGAGCTCATCAGCAAATGTGGGATACAGCATACGGGCAAAACCAGGGACAATAAAATTAAGCACTACAACTATTCCAAAGAATACATTATATGGTCTGCTGAACAATCCTTGCAAAAATTAAAAACCGATTACTTAGATCTATTTTTATTGCACAGACCCAGTCCTTTACTGCAACCAGAGGAAGTGGCAGAAGCGATATTTCAATTGCGAAAAGAAGGTAAAATCAGGGATTTTGGAGTGTCCAATTTTACCCCTTCGCAGATTGCATTATTGGAAACGGCTATCCCTGTCATGGGCAACCAAGTAGAATTTTCATTGACCGCAGATGCGGTTATGTACGATGGGACCTTGGATGATATTTTGGCCAATAAACGTTTTGGAATGGCTTGGAGTCCTCTAGGGAATTACTTTAGGGAAGATGGAGAACAGACAAAACGGATAAAAAAGGTTTTAGCGGAGTATCAAAGAAAATATAAAGCAGATGAAAGTCAATTGCTTTTGGCCTGGTTACTACAGCACCCTGCAATGATACACCCGGTAGTTGGGACCACTAACCCTAAGCGACTCAAAGATTCCATAGAGGCTACCTCCATTAAATTGGAGCTCGAGGACTGGTTTGAACTGTTGGCGGCAAGTCAAGGCCATGTTGTACCATAGGGTGCAATCATTAAACACCTAGAGGGAAATGATTCAAGAAAATTTTGATTAAAGATTATGGCATCTAAAACAGCATTGATTACAGGGGCAACAAGCGGAATTGGAAAGGCAACCGCCCAGCTTTTTGCAGCGAACAAGATTAACTTAATTCTGTGTGGGCGAAGGCAGGACCGGTTGGAAGCTTTACAAAATGATCTGGGAGCCATGACCAAAGTTCATATACTGAATTTTGACGTCAGGGATAAAGACGCTGTATTGTCTTCAATAAATAATTTGCCGGACGAGTTTGCCAATATAGATATCCTGATCAACAACGCAGGTAACGCACATGGTTTGGAGCCTATTAATGATGGCAGTATTGAAGATTGGGATGCCATGTTGGATATTAATGTGAAAGGCCTCTTATATGTATCCAAAGCAATTATTCCCAAAATGGTGTCTAGGAAATCTGGACATATCATAAATATTGGTTCTACTGCAGGAAAGGAAGTATATCCAAAGGGCAATGTGTATTGTGCAAGCAAGCATGCCGTGGACGCCATCAACCAAGGGATGCGGATGGATTTAAATCCATATGGTATTCGAGTAGGGGCGGTGAATCCTGGTTTAGTGGAAACAGAATTTAGCAAAGTGCGCTTCAAAGGGGATGACGTTAGGGCAGAGACCGTCTATAGAGGTTTTCAACCCTTGAAACCAGAGGACATAGCCGATATTATCCATTTTGTTGTTACAAGACCATACCATGTAAATATAGCGGACTTGGTTGTGATGCCCACAGCCCAGGCCAGTAGTACAATTCTCAACAAAAAGGAAGCATGATCAATAAGCGTTTGTTGGTAAAAAATCTTCTCGCCCATAACGACGAGAACAGCTTTTACGACAAAAAGCGTTTTATAGACATAGGGCAGAGAGAAGGTAAGGGGAAATTCTTAAAGCATGTATGTGCGCTCGCCAATAGTAACCCCATTAGCAATTCCTTTATTGTCATTGGAGTAGAGGATGAGGATAATAAGATTGTTGGGGTCGACTTCTTTGATGACAGTAAGATTCAAAACCTTGTCAATGCATATTTGGACAACCCTCCCTTAATCTCTTACGAGAATATTCCATTCCCACATTTGCCCGAGGGTAAAGTGGTGGGCCTGGTCACGATCAAATCCAACGGGAAGGTCTGTGCCCTAAAAAAGAATATTTGGAAATATTATGGGGGCTCAGTTTTCTTTAGGGAAGGAAGTATTAGTCTTCCCAAAGCTTTTGATGTACATCTAAAGGACATCAATTCGGAAACCGTGGCAACATTGGAGCTTCATGCCAGAAACAATATAAAGCTCACCTTGGATGGCGTTATTGACTTTATCAACCACAGGCACAAAGATCTTAGCAGTAATTACAAAGTTTTTGAGGAACAATTTGTCGTATGCTGGGCCGGCAATGAAAAAAAAGTGAAAAATGAAACCTACTATTCACGCGTTGATATAGAATTGATCAATGAACAGGTAAAGCTCTTCTATTCCGCCCTGGATGAGATTACCATTTCTTTTGACGAGCATTCCTTTACGACCACGGAATACGTTCAATTAGGGTTGGGGTCACAGCAAAAGTACTACCCTTTGGAAAAGGTGGTCATTACCTTTACGGAAAATGGTACTTACCAGATACAGAGCGACCTCATCTTTGAGCCGCCTCGCTACGACAGAAAAACGCTGCACCATATTTTTAATTCCAATAATGCCCTCCTGCAAAAACTTCAGAAAAGATTGGATCTTACCAATACTGAAAAATTGGATTTAAAACAGCTTCCTGCTACCTATTTGATCTGCTATCTCAACGGTTTTGAAGAGGCTAAAGAGCTGATGGAAGATGCCAGAGTCCTGCTTAGGGAATACGATACGAAAGCATACCAATCCCTAAAAGAATCTCTTCGCATCCTGCGAAAGGTGAGGTACAGTTAATTGCGGAATATCCAATAAAATTCATTGGCACCAATTTCCAAATGATTGCTTTGCAAATGCAGTGCTTCTCCAGACACCATATTCGTTAGTTCCTTATCCTCCCCGTACCCAATTTTGTCCAGCCACGATTTTTCAATTCCATGGACATGATCATCAAAATTACAGATGACCAAAAGTCCAGAATTGCTAGTTGAAGTGCGCTCATAGACCAATAAATGTGGGTTGTGGTGCTGGTGTAGGATAAGGTTGTTGTGGTCGGCAAATATGGGATTGCTTTTTCGTATTCCTATTAGTTTTTTTAAGGAATGGAATATTTGTGCTATAGGTGAATTTCCCTCTTCCAAATTATCCACCACTTGCCAATCTTGTTTTGGCCTGTTCACCCATCGGCTATCATCTTTTTTGCCGTTTTCTGATTGGTAACTATAGTCGTTAAGGGTGCCAATTTCATCTCCGGCATAAATGAAGGGCATGCCTCCGTAGGACAAAATGATACTGTGCATGGTGATAATTTTTGTCAGGGCCTGGGAGATTAGCTTTTCATCCTTCATCTCCAACCCCTTTTCCAAGCCCAATAATGAGGCTGCACTACCGGTAATCCTACCATCACCATTCTTTGGGTTGTACATGAACATGAGTCCCTTGGCAGGAGACCAATCTAGTTTCTGGCAATAGTAGTGAAGTAAAAACTTTCTGTGTTCTGTGGCATCCCATCCGATACCATAAATATCATTATCGTCAAACCCCAAACCGATATCATCGTGGCACCGGATGTAATTGATCCAAGTGGCTTCCTTGGGTTTCTTGGGCAGATGCTGTAGGCTCCTGTTCAACAAAACTGTTTTTTTTGTCGCAACGGAATTCCAAAGTAGCGCCATTAAAGTGGCATTGTAGGCCACCTCACATTCATTACCTTCCATATCGCCCTGGCCAAAATATTTGATAATCTCGGTAGGAGCCGTAATGGCCTCGGCCAAAATGATGACTCCTGGTGCTATTGTCTGCTGGCACATACGGAACAGACTGACAAGTTGATGTGCTTCTGGTAAATTCTGAGAATCCGTGCCCATTTTTTTCCATAGAAAAGCCAGGGCATCAAACCGGACCATATCTACTCCCGTGTTTGTCAACTTCATAAGATTCCCCAACATTTCCAGGAACACTTCAGGATTGGAGTAGTTGAGGTCCCATTGGTAGGAGTTAAAAACGGTCATGACCCATCGCTGCATTTCTGCGTTATAGGTAAAATTGCCGGGACTGGTCGCTGGAAACACCTCTGGGAGGGATTGTTCGTATTGATCTGGGATGGTGCGATCGGGATAGGTGTAGTAATACTCCTGATATTTTTTATCGCCTGCCATGGCCTTCTTGGCCCATTCGAATTCATCGGAAGTATGGTTCACGACAAAGTCTAACATGAGATACATGTTTTTAGACCTCAGCTTTGATGTGAGGGATAAAAGATCCTTTTTGGTACCATATTTTTTGTCTACCTCATGGTAGTTGTTAACCGCATAACCTCCATCGTTTTCTTCCTTTGGTCTTTTGGTAACAGGCATTAAATGAAGGAAATTCACCCCTAAATTTTCAAAATATTCCAGTTTGTCCGATAAGCCCGGGATATCTTTGTTAAAATGGTCGACATACAATTGCATGCCCAATATTTTTTCGGACTGGTACCAATTTCCTTCATGCAGTCGCTCAAGGTCTATCTTTTTCAAATCCTCTGGTCTGTCATCGAACAATTTTGGCAATAGCTTCATCAATTTGTCAAAGGTGTCCGCGTGTTCTTTTTCAGGATAAAGCGAAAAAAAGAGATTCTTGATCAAGGTGGCATTTGTAGCCAATCTCAGCTCGAATAATTCCCTTGGGCTGGCGGACTTCTTTTTTTTTAAGTGGGCCTTGGCCAATAATTGGTGAAGTGATAATTGGTTCATTTTAATGCTGCAATTGGTTCAGATTTGGTAAAGATTCAATAGCGCCGTAATTCGTTGTGGTAATTGCGCCCGCCTTATTGGCTGTTAAGACCATATTGGCCAAGAGCGATTCGTCATTGTAAAGGGTTTCAAAATCCGTTAGGGCCGAAATCTGTTGTAAAAGGCAACCAATAAAGGCATCCCCAGCACCAGTGGTATCAACAGGGTTTACTTTAATGCTTGGGATATTCTGTTTGGATTTGGAAGTACTCAATAAAGTACCATCCCCTCCCAATGTTATCGTAATAGCTTTGGCGCCAATAGTGTGTAAAAAATCACAAGCCTCATGTAAATCCTCTTTGCCAGAAAGCAATTGCGCCTCTTCCATACTAAATTTACACAGATCTGACTTTTCTATATAGTGAAGGCACTTCTCTATAAAAACATTTTCTTTTCCTTTCCAAAGGTCTCCTCTGAAGTTTGGATCAAAGCAAATAAATGCACCTTGCGATAGGGCATCAAAAAAATACCGTTTATAGGCATCCTCTAGACTTCCTCCGAGGAGGGCCGTGGCCGCCCCTAAGTGCACGATGTTGTTTTCGAATATATTTCTGTGCCCCGGATTGTATTGTAATTCCTTGTCCGCACCTCTGCTAAAAACAAAATCCCGTTCCCCGTCTTCGGCCAGAGAAACAAAGGCCAAAGTTGTAAATGTGGAGGATCGTTGCGCCATGGATATGTCCACTCCATGTTCCTCTAAAATATTCAATAGGAAGGTACCAAAAGGGTCTTTTCCCACACAACCAATGAAAGTACTTTCACCTCCAAGTTTTGAAATGGCACAGGCAACGTTCGCTGGTGCACCTCCTGCTTTTTTGGTAAAATCCGTTGCCTTGGATAGATCACTGCCCTGCTTTTCCGCTACAAAATCTATCAACAATTCCCCTATGCAATATACCTTCTTCATAACTGATTGTTGGTTTTTGGTTCTCAAAGTAAATGGAAATCCTTATGTATTCAAAATTACAAGCTTAAATTAGTGAATATCCTACAGAGATGTTATGTTTTTGTATAAATAAGGTGGATACACTACAGACATTGCCTCTGAGACTCATTTTATCCTAAATTGTTGTTTTATAATAATTGTATTTGCGATTTTTGTAACATGAGAACACTTGTTATTGGAGATATACATTCTGGATTAAAGGCTTTGGTCCAAGTTATGGAAAGGGCGAAGGTTACCCCGGATGATCACCTTGTATTTCTAGGGGATTATGTAGATGGTTGGAGCCAAGCCGTAGAGACTGTAAATTATTTAATAGAACTTAAGGATAGCCATCAATGCACGTTTCTAAGAGGAAATCACGACGAGTTGTGCTTGGAATGGTTGAATCAGGGAAAAGACAATCCTTTATGGTTCCAGCATGGTGGTCGTGCCACTACAGAATCTTATAATCAAGTAAGTGAAGGCATAAAAGGATTACATATAGATTTCTATCAGGATTTGGAAAACTATCATTTGAATCCAAAAAACCAATTGTTCCTTCATGCAGGATTTACAAATTTGAACGGGATTGATTACGAGTACTTTACCAAAACATTCTATTGGGACCGTACCCTTTGGGAATTGGCCCTATCCCTCAATCCAAACTTGACGGAGGAGGATACTTTTTATCCAAAACGACTAAAGCATTACAAGGAAATTTTTATTGGTCATACTCCAGTTACTAGAATAGGGAAGACCTTACCACATAAAGCGGCCAATGTATGGAACATTGATACCGGTGCTGCATTCAAAGGCCCATTGTCCATTATGGATGTTGATAGTAAGCAATACTGGCAAAGTGATCCCGTATTTTCTTTTTATCCAGGGGAGTCTGGTAGGAACTAAAATTAACGACCCTTTATAGGTTTTTTTCATTAATATTAGGGATATTTGTAAAAAATAGGTTATGTCCGCGAAAAACATTAGAATAGAAGTAATGAGGGCCATTGAGAGCAAGGTAGATTCGTTTATAGATTCTTACCTTATTCCGATTGAAGAGATATGGCAGCCAACTGATTTTTTGCCGGACACTCAGAGTGACAAATTCTTTGATGACGTAACCCAAATAAGGGAAGAGGCCAAAGAATTGGGCTATGATTTTTGGGTGACCATGGTTGCTGATACAATTACTGAAGAAGCCTTGCCTACTTATGAGTCTTGGTTGATGGATGTGGAGGGAATAGACCAACATGGAGAAAATAAAAACGGTTGGTCCAAATGGGTGCGTCATTGGACTGCCGAGGAGAATAGACATGGCGATGTCCTTAACAAGTATTTATATTTATCTGGAAGGGTAAATATGAGGGAAGTAGAGATGACTACGCAGCATTTGATTGCAGATGGCTTTGATATTGGAACCGATCGTGACCCTTACAAAAACTTTATCTATACAAGTTTTCAGGAGCTTGCTACAAATATTTCACATAAGAGGGTAGGTCAAATGGCCAAGAAAAAAGGAAATCTTTTACTTGGAAAAATGTGTACCATTATTGCTGGTGATGAGATGCGCCACCATCTGGCATATAGAGAATTTGTCAAGGCTATTTTTGAACACGATCCCAGTCAGATGATGTTGGCTTTTGCCGATATGATGAGGAAGAAAATTGTTATGCCTGCACATTTCTTAAGGGAGTCCGGCGGAAGCATTGGTACGGCATTTGAAAATTTCTCAAATTGTGCACAACGATTAGGAGTGTACACGGCCCAGGATTATGTAGAAATACTTAGGAAGTTAAATGCATACTGGGAACTGGATAAAATCAGAGCTCTAACCGATGATGCCGAAAAAGCCCGTGATTACTTGATGAAATTACCTGACAGATTGGATCGTATTTCTGAACGAATGAAATTCCCCGAGGATCAATATCATTTCAAATGGGTTGAGGCAAACGGAACATTATAAAAAAAACCGGTTCAATAAGAACCGGTTTTTTTTGTTTTATAGTTTCCCTGCTTTGTGTTCTTCTTGCCACCTGGCTAGGGCCTTCCACTTGCCTTCATGTGCCATTTTTGCTTGCATGGGCCAAGATCCAGGATTGTGAATTCTATAACGATCTCCTCCGGAATCCAACACTTCCTGACATTTATTGACGGAAGCCTCAGAAAGATCTTCCCATGATTTAATATCAAAATTATGGAATAGTTGTTCAATTTTTGGGCCAATCCCTTCAATTACCTTTAAATCGTTTAATTTGATTTTTTTGCCAAATGACTTTTTTGCCAATTCGGTATTAAAGGAGGCTTCAGGAGCTACGGCAATCGGACTTTTTTTGATTTCGGGAGTTTTGGCTTTTGTCGTTTGGGATGCTAATTTTTGCTTACAACCCTCTATGTCGTTCATCAATTTGGCATTGCTGTCCTGAAGAATTTTAAGCTCCCCTGAATTATTTGTGGTATTGGTGACGCTCTTTCCCCATAGGTACCCCAAAATGGCACAAATAATTCCAAATATGGCTAGTAATAGCCAACTCATAAGCGTCATGTGTTCAAAATTCATAATGTGTAGTTTAGGTGGTTAGTTATTGGTTTAATAAATGCGCTTACATCCAATGCCTCGATCCATTAAAGAGATGAATGGGTTTGCTGTCCTAATTTATTAAAAAATCGCAATAAATGTTAAATAACACGGGGAATTTATTGTAATTCAATTACTTATGGTACAAATCATATAGGTTGCTTAACTTGAGCCTTTCTTGTAGAATAAACACTATAATAGACCAATGATACATTTTTCATGTACAATCCTATAAAAGACGGGTCTTTGTAAAGTATTTTTATGGAAATTACTACTGTTTTTTCGGAATAAGACCCTATTTCAATGTCCATTATATAATGGAGGAAGTAGGGTTTTTTAATTCCAGCAGGACAGAGAATGCAATAGTTTGAATCTATGTGCTAAAAAAACCCACTGTATTTTTTGCGCAACGGCATAAATACAGTGGGTTGATTAATTTAGAATATTATCGTGGTTATAGGTCAAACTTTATACCTTGGGCCAAAGGCAGCTCCGTTGTATAGTTAATGGTATTGGTTTGTCTGCGCATATAAATTTTCCAAGCATCTGAACCGGATTCTCTTCCGCCCCCAGTTTCTTTTTCTCCTCCGAAGGCGCCACCTATTTCAGCTCCTGAGGTACCGATGTTTACATTGGCAATACCGCAATCACTACCATTGACAGAAAGGAATCTTTCTGCCTCTCTAAGGTTATTGGTCATGATGGCTGAAGAAAGCCCCTGAACCACTCCATTTTGGATGGCAAGTGCGTTCTCTACATCACCGGAATATTTTAGTAGATAAAGTATGGGTGCAAATGTTTCATGCTGTACAATTTCAAAGGAATTTTCAGCTTCCGCAATGGCTGGTTTAACATAACAGCCACTTTCATATCCTTCACCTTCGAGTACACCACCTTCAACAATGATTTTGCCACCTTCCTCAACTACTTTTTTAAGAGCGTTTTGGTACATTTTTACAGCATCTTTATCAATAACGGGACCAACATGGTTATTCTCATCCAAAGGATTTCCAATGCGCAGTTGATTGTAGGCAGCTACGACGGCTTCCTTAACCTTGTCATACATAGATTCATGGACAATTAACCTACGCGTAGAGGTACAACGTTGTCCTGCGGTACCCACTGCGCCAAACACGGCCCCTATAACGGTCATTTTTAAGTCTGCATCTGGAGTAACGATAATGGCATTGTTTCCTCCTAATTCCAATAAAGACTTTCCAAGTCTAGCTGCGACTGCCTGGGCTACAATTTTACCCATACGGATAGATCCTGTGGCAGAAACCAATGGTATTCTAGCGTCTTTGGTCATGTATTCACCAACTTGGTAATCTCCATTGATTAAACAAGAGATTCCCTCTGGCAGATTGTTTTCCTTCAATACGGCCGCAGCGATATTTTGACAGGCAATCCCACATAAAGGTGTCTTTTCTGAAGGCTTCCAAACACATACATCTCCACATACCCAAGCCAAGGCTGTATTCCATGCCCAAACGGCTACAGGGAAGTTAAAGGCAGAGATGATACCTACAACCCCTAATGGATGGTACTGCTCGTACATACGGTGTCCGGGACGTTCAGAATGCATGGTCAAACCGTGCAACTGCCTGGATAGACCAACGGCGAAATCACAGATATCTATCATTTCCTGTACTTCTCCTAGTCCCTCTTGATAGGATTTTCCCATTTCATAGGACACCAACTTTCCAAGAGGCTCTTTTAACTCGCGTAGTTTGTCCCCAAACTGACGTACAATCTCGCCCCTCAATGGAGCAGGCTTGTTTTTCCAAGTTTTAAATGCTGAGGTGGCAGCCTCCATAACCTTATCGTAATCTTCTTTGGAGGTTGTTTTTACTTTTGCGATCAAAGCACCATCAACTGGGGAATGAGAGGCAAGGATGTCTCCTGTTGAAAAATTATGGGACCCAGTAGAGGTGCCAGGATTTATATCTTGGATTCCGAGTTGTTTTAAGGCATCATGGATTCCGAAGGTTGTAGCTATTTTTGACATTTTATAACTTTTTATATGATAAATGTTAGATTTTCACAAAGTTATGCAATTAACATTAGTATGAAAGGGAATAGAAAATTGATTTAGGGAAATTAAATAATATTTTTAAGATTCTTGACAGAAAGGATAAAACTTGTCCCCTGGCCATTGCTGGTATAATCCAGGTGTGCCGAAATTTGTTTGCAAAGGGAGTTGATTATTTTGAAACCTATTCCCTTGGTCTTGGAAGGGTCAAAATTCTTGTGCAATCCTTTTCCATTATCGGTTAGCACTATGGTTATTAGGCGTTCCTCGTGTACCTCCTGGGTTACTGAAATGTGCAATTGATTGTCTTCTGAGGATATTTCAAAGGCGTGCTTTAGTGCGTTGGTCACCAACTCGGAAAGAATCAATCCTATAGGTACCGCCACATCAAGATTTAAGGATATTTCTGGACAGGTAATCGTATATTTTACTGTTGGCAGCAGTTTTCTTTGGTAGACCATAAGATCTGTCAAATAGTCTTTGAGATCTACAGTTTTTGAATTCGCATCCTGATAGATTTTTTGGTGGGTCAGGGCAATGGCCATGATTCTGGATTGGCTATCTTCCAAGGCAGTGATGGCCTCTTTATTGGTAAGCTTTCTTTTCTGGATGTTGATAAGGCTTGAGGTCATCTGCAAATTGTTTTTAACCCGATGATGAACTTCCTGTAGTAAGTTTATTTTTTCTTTATTTGAATTTTCCAGTTCCTCCGTACGTAGTCTTACCCTATCCTCCAAGGTATTTTGGTAGCTATCGTTTTTATGAACGATAAACCCCAACATGGACGTTATTACAAATCCGAAGAGCAATAAAAAATAGGATTCTAAAGTATGTGGAAAATTGGCGAATGTCTCTTTGGCAAAATATTGTATATGCCATTTTCTGTTAGCCACTTTTAATGCTTTTTGCCGTAATGCATCCGAGATATCTATAGTCCTGTCTTCACTGAAACTTGAAAATAGGGGGATCTTATTTTGATCTTCGTCGACTATAACTATATCAAGGACTTTTAATTCCGTGTCCAAAATTTTAGCAATATATTCCGTCATGTCATAAACCCCTAGAACATATCCCACTACCTCATTTTCTAAAGGGCTAGAAACTGCCTTGATTACTAAAAAGCCATAATGGTTTTGCTTTTCAGCAGTAATTAATTTGATAGGTTGGGAAAAAACTATGTTTTTGGTTCTATTAGCCAGGGCTAAGGTATAGGCGTTTCTGGGATCAGAAGAAAGATCCACGCCTATTACACTTTTCAAATGCGATACTGGATTGGCAAATTCAATTGGGAAATAATATTCCTTTTTATCCGCCAAAACCAATCCTGAGATCGAATCAACTTTTGAGATACGTATGGTACTGTCCATTACTCTTTGCTGTGCTTCCTCAAAAAGCAGCTTTTTGTCATGAGTTATGCGTGGAGCCCATTCCAGTGCTTTAATTCCCGGTAGTCCTATCATAAAGGGATTCGTAAATTCTTCAAATAGCTCAGGGGAAACGCTATCATTGCTTTTGAAGAAAAAGGCCATAGTTTCCATAACAATATTCGCCTTTCCTAATTCCTTGTTGAATTTTAGGTTGGCCCTTGTAATGGCATTATTGATAATAAAATTATTTTGAATGATGCGCCTTTGGTTAGCGGAATAGAATAGGTAGCAGGAAGCCAGAATTCCTAAAAATAAAATAATAAGGTATTTGAAATTGTCCTTCCAAAACATGAGGTGATTTACTCATTATATGATTGTAGATCAAATATAACTAAGATTTTTCTCACAAAGGCTATTATCATTTGATTGGGTTAATCTTTAACGGTATATCGCTCATCTACCGGCATTACAGTTCCACAATTATCGCATGTTCGAAGTTCTTTGGAATTATAAAAGGTCTTAAAATGGCCTAAGAAATCCTTTTCAATGTCCTGCAAGGGGAAATGAACCTCATATAATTTATGATTACAGTTGTCGCAATACCAGATCAGACCATCTTTTAAATTTAGATCAGATCTTTTGCGTTCAATGACCAAGCCAATTGAGCCCTTTTCCCGAACAGGGGAGTGGGGTATGTTAGCGGGGTGGAGGTACATGTCTCCTGGACCTAATCTCATGGTCTTTTTCTTCCCGTTCTCTTGGATATGAATTTGAATGTTACCTTCTAATTGGTAAAAAAGTTCCTCGGTCTCGTTAAAATGATAATCTTTCCTGGCATTGGGTCCAGCTACGATCATAACAATATAATCCCCTGCATCCTTATAAAGATTTTTGTTGCCTACAGGTGGCTTTAGAGAATCCCTATTTTCCTCGATCCATTTATTTAAGTTAAACGGTTGCTGAATTGCCATAGTATCCATTTTAAAATTCGTTGTTGGCCTTTTGTGTATCCACGGTTTGGACATCAAAAAAGGCTACTGCTAATTTAAGAAAAGTAAATGGCTTTAGAGAAGACTACCTGTAGAACAATTGGGTGTAATAAAAATTACCGGCCTTATCTTTTTTAACGCTAACTGCGGTATGTGAAAAATTTCCTTCAATATTTTTTCTGTGTCCGGCACTGGCCATCCATTCATCAAAAGCCTTCTTGGCGGTTGTGTAATCTTTGGCCACATTTTCTGCAACAATGGAAGCATTTACTTCGGTGGATATTTGGGAGGCCCGGGCGCTAAAATTGTCGTGGTTGATACTTCCCACGGCTATCATATAATCTGTATGATCATTGGCATATTCGTAGGCCACTTTACTGAAATCTAGGCTGGAGTACCCCAAAGAAGTCCTGTAGTCATTGACCATGACCAGTAATTCTTGTTCTACGCTAACCGCATTTTCAGCTTTTGGAATGGCAGTATCGTCCATGGAATCCTTGCTACAAGATGAAACCAACAAAACGAATAAGACCATTACAGCTAAGTGTAACCTTCCCTTCATAAAGTGCTCAATCGCAAGTAGGTATGTTCAATTGCTAAGTAGGTAGTGAGGAATGGGGGTCTTCTAGTTCTGTTGATTTGGGGTCAACAACAATGTAATAATACTAAAATTATAGCTTACACGGGATAAATTACCATGTTATTTCGATGAAATGCATTTAAAAATTATACAATCATAAGAGCGAACTTAAATTCGCACCAAGGCTATTGTTGAATTATTTGTGTTACAGCATGCTAAAAACGGATAGGCGAATATTATTTTACTGCCACCAATAAAATTGATAACTTTAAATGATCCACCTCTAAAAAGGATATATTCGTTTATCATGTGCTACGATATTAAAGCCAGCTTGGAAGCCCAGCTGAACCGCGCCAAAAGAAGTGGGGACAAGAAGGCCATGGAAGAAATTCTCGAGGATTTGGTTCCCTTAACAGATCTTCCTATACACCATGCATCAGGGTTCAGCCATCCCAAACTACTTATTTATACGGATCGCTCCCCTGATTTTCCAGAGGTATCCTCTTGGGGCCTGGTGCCCCATTGGGTAAAGGATAGGACCCAGCTGAATAAGTTATGGAACAATACACTGAATGCAAGGGGCGAAACCATCTTTGAAAAACCATCCTTTAGGGAAGCTGCCAAAAATAGCCGTTGTATTATTTATGTAGACGGGTTTTATGAACACCATCATTTTAAAGGAAAGACCTATCCTTTTTTTATTCAATTGAAAAACCAAATTCCAATGGCACTTGCCGGTTTATGGAGTGAGTGGTATGATGGCGAAACCAAAACAATGCTGAATTCCTTTTCTGTTGTAACAACTACTGGAAATTCTTTACTGGCCAAAATCCATAATAATCCAAAATTAAAAGGCCCTAGAATGCCCGTGATATTACCTTCAGAATTGGAGGAACAATGGTTAAGCCCAATAAGGGACGAACTCGACCAAAAACAGCTTGAAACCTTGATTACCGCCTTCCCCGAAGATGAACTGAAAACCTATACTGTAGGCAGGTTAAGGGGGAAGGAATATAGGGGCAATATTCCTGAAATTTCCAATGAGGTGGTGTATGAGGAGCTTCAGTTTTAGGGATCCTTTAATACTTTGAGTCTTACTAAGATTATTACCCTTTTAAATAGTAATATGTTCGTCTGGATCTGTAATTACTTTTTCTTGTCGAAGCACTTTACTAAACACAAGGGCCCCAATTTCTTTGATTGGCTCGTAAAGAACCGAGTCTTCAATGGTCTCTTCCTTGATTATACCAAACTTAAATACGGAATTGTGAAAAAATATTAATAATGCCCCTAAGATCACGGCTACTTTTAACATACCGAAAATACCACCGGCAATTCTATTTAATAGACCAAGCATTGCAAAATCTACTATTTTGGTAAGTAGCCTTCCCACGAGGTTTACCAAGAGTATGATAATGACAAAGGTGATGATAAATGCCGCTAGATTCATGTAATTTTCATCCCAATTGAAATATTTGGAAAGGTAGTCACCAACTATATATGAGAAGTGAATAGCGCCATAAAGTCCGGCAATAAGGGCGATAAGGGAGGCTATTTCTATTAAAAGTCCATTTTTTAAACCTTTAATAAGTCCAAAAAGGAGTAAAAGGCCCAAAACAATATCCAAAAAACTCATATAACGTTGTTTTCACAAATATAGAATTTTGATTTGTACCTTTGGGGTTACAATAAAAGTCATGGCTAGAGATATTGAATTAAAAGAACGATGGGACGTGTTGGTAACTAAATTATCCTCCCAATTTGCTGATGGGGATCCTTTGGAGCTCGATGCTATTATCTATTTGGTGGGCGTTCAGGAATTAGGGCAATTGCATAGGGAGTTCAAGAAGGATGAAAAGGTGAACCTAATGCACATCGCCATATGTCGACTGTTAGAGCCTTACGGCTATTATGAGTTCGAATTTTTCGATGAAGAAGGATGGCCGCATTACACCATAAAAGAAGAACTTCCCACCTTAAAGTCGGGCGAGCAATCGATCTTAATGAAAGAGGCATTGGTCGGTTATTTTCTGGAGAAACAATATATCAACTGATTTTATGCATCTTGACACCCCATATTATGCGGTAATTTTCACCTCTATAAGAACGGATGGAGACAAGGGATATGCAGTGATGGTGGAAGAAATGGAGGAATTGGCCAAAAAGCAACCTGGCTATTTAGGTTTCGAAAGTGCAAGGGAAAATATTGGGATCAGCATAAGCTATTGGAAAAACTTACAGGCTATTTCAGATTGGAAACAACAAACAGAACACCTATTTGCACAAAAAAAGGGCATTTCAGATTGGTACAGCTGGTATAAGGTCCGCGTGTGTTTGGTAGAGCGGGAGTACGACTTCACTAGGTAAATTGACTTTAATTTACCCTTTTACAATAGTTTCATTCTGAAGTCAAATTAATCCAATTTATCCGTGAGTTTTTGGAAAACTGTTTTAGCATTTTTATTCTCATAAAGCACCTCGTAAACCGCATTCAAAATAGGGGTTTTTGATTTCTTTTTGTGCTTTTCATTCAAGATGTAGGCGCTTTTAGTGGCATAATACCCCTCTGCTACCATACTCATTTCCATCATGGCACTTTTTACGGTATACCCTTTGCCTATCATATTTCCGAACATACGGTTGCGACTAAATACGGAATAACCGGTAACCAATAGGTCGCCCAAATAAGCCGAATTGTTGATATTTCGCTTCATATGGTGAACCCGTTTGATAAAGCGTTTCATCTCTCGGATGGCATTGCTCATAAGGACACTTTGGAAATTATCACCATATCCCAAGCCATGGGCAATACCTGCCGCTATTGCATAGATATTCTTAAGCATTGCTGCATATTCGGTACCTATAATATCATCCGAGATTTTGGTCTTTATATATTCACTGCTCAAATTCTTGGCCACCAATTGGGCTTTATGTTTGTCGGCACAGGCGATTGTTAGATAGGATAAGCGTTCCAAGGCAACCTCCTCAGCATGGCAAGGTCCTGTGATAACCCCAATATTTTCGAACGGAATGTCATATTTTTCGTGAAAATGCTCCCCAACAATCAATCCTGTTTCTGGGACGATTCCTTTAATGGCCGAAAAGATAATTTTATCTTTTAATGATTCTGTCAATTGCGACAGTTCAGTTTTTAAAAAAGCGGAAGGGATGGCAAAGATCAACACATCTGCGTTTTTTACAGCAGTATTAATGTCACTGGTCAGGTTTAGCATATCAGTGTTGAACTCTACAGAGCTCAAATAGTTGGGATTGTGTTTCTGGGTCTTGATGTGGTTAATGGCATCCTCGTTGCGCATATACCAATAGACCTGATCTAAATTTTCGGTCAACATTTTTACAATGGCAGTAGCCCAGCTACCACCTCCTAAAACAGCAAATTGTAAATTTTTTCCCATTGATAAACGTATTCTGTCCAAATGTACTTAAAAAAAAGAGTATCACCTTAACCGCTGTAAACCAGAAAATTGAAATGCTGAAAGCTTAACCAATGTTGAAAATGTTCAGCTTAATTAGTAGCCGTTAAACAAACATTCGGCAGTTATGGCAATAAAGAAATATTGCTAAGTTGTATTTATATGGCGGGACCAAGGTTTTAATGCTTATAAAGTATTAATAATTAATTCTTTAGGGATATTGATTAAGGGATGTCCAAAATGCTATTGAAATTCTCATCATTTCATAAATACCAATGAAATATGTCTATTAATTGCCGAATAATGGCTTTAACCAAGTAAAATTGGTATTTTTGCCCGCTTAATTAAGAATGATATTCCAGTGAAATTATTAGGATTTTCTAATTAAGTACATCGTTTTTTTTAGTTGGAATGTTTAAAGTGGCTTGTTCTGAAAATGGCTGGCTGTTTGTCATAAATCATTTATTTACAAATTGATGAAGAAGTATTTAAATCTATTCGATTTTTCACAGAAGGTTAATTATAGAACAGAGATATTATCTGGGCTTACCGTGGCCTTTGCCTTGGTACCAGAAGCAATTGCCTTTGCCCTGATTCCTGGATTCTCTCCTTTAACGGGGTTATACGCTGCTTTCGTAATTGCGTTGATTACCTCTATTTTGGGAGGTAGACCTGGTATGATCTCTGGAGCTACCGGAGCTGTTGCAGTAATTTTTGTGGGTCTTATCCTAGAATTAAAAGATAATTTTCCAGGTATAACCCCTGAAACGATATTGCATTATGTATTCGCCACCGTTATAATAGCTGGATTACTGCAGATTACGGCCGGGGTGTTGAAATTGGGGAAGTTCATCAGACTGGTACCCCATCCCGTGATGTTCGGATTTGTAAACGGTCTGGCCATAATAATTTTCATGGCCCAGTTCCCCAACTTTTATGAAAAGGGAACAACGGATCTATTATCGGGAGCTGCATTTTGGACCATGCTTGGGCTGACCGTTTTAACAATGGTCATTATTTGGGGATTCCCAAAGATCACAAAAGCAATCCCTTCGTCTTTACTGGCAATCATCGTGGTCTCGGCCATTGTATTGGGTTTTGGCATAGATACGCGTACTGTTGCCGATACCATCGCAGTCGGGGAAAGTATTAAAGGTGGGTTCCCTCCCTTATCGATTCCCAATATTCCCTTAACCCTGGAAACGTTTAAAATTATATTCCCTTATGCAGCAATAGTTGCCGGAGTAGGGTTGATAGAAAGTCTTTTGACCTTGAATATCATTGATGAGATTACAGATACACGTGGTAGTGGAAACAAGGAATGTATAGCACAAGGAACGGCAAACATTTTTTCGGGATTCCTTTCAGGAATGGGTGGTTGTGCAATGATAGGCCAAAGTTTAATCAACACCTCTGCAGGTGCACGGGCTCGTTTGTCCGGGATAACAGCAGCCATTATGTTATTGGTGTTTATCATGTTCGGATCGAGTCTAATTGAACGTTTGCCCATGGCGGCGTTGGTTGGACTAATGTTCATGGTAGCTATAGGGACTTTTGAGTGGGCGAGCTTCAAGACGTTTAAAAAAATGCCGACCTCGGACGTTGTGGTCATGGTTTTGGTGACCCTAATAACTGCAGTGACCCATAATTTGGCCATTGCCGTACTTTTAGGTGTTATCATTTCTGCATTGGCCTATTCTTGGGAGAATGCAAAACGTATCAGGGCGCGAAAAAGTATAGATGAAAACGGGGTGAAAGTTTACGAAATATACGGTCCCCTATTTTTTGGATCTACCGCTGCCTTCGCCGAAAAATTTGATATTATTAACGACCCTACTGATATCATCATCGACTTTCAGGAAAGTAGGGTAGCCGATATGTCGGGTATTGAAGCCCTGAACAGGATTACAGAACGCTATGCCAAAGTGGGCAAAAAGGTGCATTTAAAGCATTTGAGCAAGGATTGCAAGCGTTTATTGGCAAATGCAGACGCTATTATTGAGGTAAATGTTTTGGAAGATCCCACTTACAAGGTTTTGGCAGGGAAATAAAAAGACTCTAATTGTGCAATAGGACTTCTATCGTAGTTTTCTCAGTCCTTCGTATACAATTATCCCTACGGCATTGGCCAAATTTAGGCTCCGGATACGTTCGTTATAGATGGGAATTTTAAACAATTGGTCAGCATTGGCCGCCAAAATATCTTTGGATATACCCGTAGACTCTTTGCCAAAGATTAGGAACATATCATCCGAAAAATCTATATCCCAGTGGTCTTTTGTTCCGTGACTGGATAAAAAGGCCATTTTTTTGTGTTTATGTACTTCAAAGAACTCTTCTTTATTCTCATAAATGGTAAGGGAAAGGTATTGCCAATAATCCAGCCCGGCCCTCTTTACCCGTTTGTCATCCAATTCAAATCCAAAGGGCTTTACCAAATGGAGGTGAGATCCTGATGCGAGGCTTAACCTCCCTATATTTCCGGTATTGTTCGGTATTTCTGGTTCTAAAAGAACAATGTTGAACCCCATAGTAATTGTTATAAATAAAAGTGCGCTTATCCCTTGATATGGTTGAGATAAGCGCCTTTAAATTATATTCTAAAATGAAATTATAGCGTGCGAAGATATTCCGCCACGGCCCGTGCCTCTTCCTCTGTGAGATTCTGGTTCATCATTTGCGAATTATTATATTCTTTCAATAGAGCTTTTGCAATAGGGTCTTCTTTGAGCATGCCGTCAGGATTGAGGATCATGTTCATCACCCATTCCGGGCTCCTACGGTCATAAACACCTTTAAGGGCAGGACCGATCATTCGTTGTTCCGCCATATGACAAGCCGTACAAATGGCATTGAATTTTGCTTCACCTTTTGCTGCTAGATCTGCATCAACAGTCGCGTCAAAGGACATGGATTTTATAGGGCCAACACCTTTATTGCTCAAATCAACAGGAACACCTTCATCAGAATCCGCAGCCTTTACTTCTTTCTTGGTGCGGTTCATTTCAAAACCATCTTTCTTTTCTTCTTTCTTTTCGCCACACCCAATGATGAGGGCTCCAAGAGCTAAAATTGTGAGTAATTTTTTCATTTGAGATCTTTGTTTGTTACCACTAAGATAATAAATAGGACCATTAAAGTACCTCTTCCAAGAAAATTGTAGTTCTTTTTTCCGTGTAGGTTATATTATCAGAAGCATAGAATCCTACATGGCCTCCAAATTTTGGTATTTCGAGGAACAGATTGGGGTTTTTTTGTGCTTCCTCGGTGGGATAACATTCCGGACCTAAGAATGAATCGTTTTGGGCATTGATTACCAAGGCAGGGATAACAATATTATCTAACAGAGGCAGACAGCTACATTTTTTGTAATAGTCCAGGGCATCTTTAAAGCCGTGGGCCCTGCTGGTATAGATATCGTCAAAATCCTTTAGGGTCTTGATATTTTGAATATCGGCGGTGGTGATTTTCTTGGGAAACAGTTCTTGTTTTAGCACCAACTTTTCAATTAAGTGTTTTTTAAAACGCTTGGCATAAAGAAAATTTCTAGGTTTCAAAAGCTCCTTTAAAGAACTGTGCAGATCACAAGGGACGGAAACGGCAATGGTAGCTTTTAACTCCTTTGGGAGATCCCTGCCCTTTTCTCCCAAATATCGCAGTGCCAGATTGCCTCCCAGACTAAAACCCTTTAAAATTATGGCAGTGTATATCTGCTTAGATACCACATGACTCACAATGGCTTCCAAGTCCTCTGTGGCACCGGAATGATAGGACCTAAACAAGCGGTTGGTTTCCCCACTACAGCCCCTATAGTTTACGGCACATACATCAAAACCATCATTGTTCAAAGCTTTGGCGCTTCCGGTCATATAGGGCCTTTGGGCATTTCCTTCCAATCCGTGGAGCAATATGGCAACCTTGTCAGTTTTTTCAGCAGCAAAACTCCAATCTAAATCCAAAAAATCCCCATCAGGCAAGGTAATCCTTTCCCTTCGCTGTACTATTCCGTCTATTTTACGGAGTACACCCGCATAAATAGTAGCTAAATCTCCGCTTTTGAATAAAAAGGAAGGCTGATATTTTGAAGGGATTATGGGCATATATCTATCTTATATTAATAGTAGAGTATACGTTATTTGGGATAAACTTCCAACAGTTTTATCTGTTCGTCTATAGCCTCCTTAAATTCTGTTTTGAGCCTATTGACCAGTTCTTCAACTGAAATGGTGTCATCTATGGTAGCAACCCCTTGGCCTGCTGACCAGATGGTTTTCCATGCTTTTGCTTCTGTATCCAGTTCCTTGCCAAAATCTACCTTCGTGTCTTTTTTCAAATCTTCTTGTGTAATCCCAGCAGCCTTTAGGCTGTCACCAAGAAAATTGGCATGGACCCCAGAAATAGCAGCGGTATAAACTACATCGCTAGCGGTAGAATCCTCTATCATTTTTTGATATTTATCATTGGCCATACTTTCTGAGGTGTTGATAAATCGTGTCCCCATATAGGCCAAATCGGCTCCCATTTGCATTGCAGAAGCAATATCCCGCCCCGTGCTGATGCATCCGGAGAGGATGATGGTCTTGTGATAGAATCGTTTTATTTCCGCTACCAAGGTCATAGGGTTGATGGTACCCGCATGTCCGCCTGCACCGGCAGCGACAAGAATTAACCCATCTACACCTGCCTCAGCAGCTTTCTCCGCATGTCTTTTCTTGATCACATCGTGAAATACGAGTCCGCCGTATCCATGGATGGCTTCCACCACTTGGGATACTGCCCCCAAAGAGGTGATAATTAACGGCACTTTGTGTTTGATGCACAGCATAAGATCCGCTTGTAATCTTGGATTGGTCTGGTGCACTATAAGGTTCACCCCAAACGGAGCAGGTTTTTTACCTGTTTCTTTTTCAAATTGCTCCAGTGCAGATTTTATTTGAATCAGCCATTCTTCGAAACCTTCACTAGTACGTTGGTTAAGGGCAGGAAATGTACCTACAATGCCATTTTTACAGCATTCGATAACCAATTCTGGGCCTGATATTAAAAACATTGGAGCAGCAATAACCGGAAGTGCTAGATCCTTGATAAAGGGAGCTTTAGATTTCATGTTCAATCTGTTTAAAGAGTCTTAAATGTAACTATAATTGTTAATTTATTGTCTTGGAGGAGCCCTCCTTTTCAAAACTATGGTATTTTTACAATTATTATGCATGCATAGCAAAAAAATATTCATAAAAATATGTATTTAAAAGAGTTTGAAATTCGTTGGAGTGATATTGATGCCAATAGGCATTTGGGAAATACCGCTTACGTCAATTATATGAGCCATACCCGTATGGCCTTTCTTAATGAACTTGGCTTTAATCAAAAATCTATGGCCGAACATCATATTGGCCCTGTAGTTTTTTATGAACATATGTACTATTTTAAAGAGGTTTTTCCTGGTAAACCTGTAAAAGTGTCCTTAGAATTGGTGGGGATGAGTGAAGATGGTATGTTCTTCGAATTCCACCATAACTTCTATGACGGTAAGGGAAGAAATTTTGCGCATTGTGAAATGATGGGGGCATGGATAGATATGAACACTAGGGCATTGACAGGACTGGGCAATGAGTTCCTGGAAAATTTTAATGCTGTAGAAAAGTCGCCGGAATTCAGAACCCTGACCAAGGAAGATACGCGTAAATTCGCGAAAAAGCCTAAAGACCTGGTTTAGGCTTTTTTGTGGCCAAATATACTCCGATCAAGACAAAGCCAATGGCGAATGTTTTGATCATTGTTAGGTAATCCTTACCTGCGATCAATGCAAAAAGAATTCCTATTAGTGGCTGTATATAAACGAATGCCCCTAAGGTAGATGCCTTTAGTTGTTTCAGTGCATATATATTGAACAAGTAGGTGAGAAAAGTGGTGCCTATGACAACGAAGGCTATGACTCCATAAACTTCCAAGGGCATCTGGGACCATTCGATTTCACTGAATTCTAAAAATGTTATGGGTAGGTTGATGATTACCGCAACGGTGAACAGCCATTTCATTAATGTAAAAGGGTGGTATTTTTCTATGAGGCTTTTGGCAACGATCAAATAGGCGCCATAACTGGTTGCATTTAATATAAAAAGGGCGTTCCCCAGCGGAATATTGGGCGCATCTTGGCGTATTTCGGCTCCAAAAAGAACAAGTGCCAAGGCTCCTATAAATCCTAGGAACACTCCTGATCCTTTTAATAGTGTAATTCTTTCCTTGATCAGAAGTGCGGAAAGTATGACCACAATGATTGGGGTAATGGTGACCAATACGGCACTATTGATGGGTGTGGACAGGTCCAATCCTTTAAAAAAGGCCAACATATTAATGACCATTCCCAGAATGGCACAGACCAAAACCCGCAGCCAATCCCTACGTGCTATTTTTTCTTTGGGACCAAAAAAGGAGATGCCCCAAAAAAGTATTGCGGCCCCCGTCACCCTGATGAAAATAAATCCGAATGGTTTTACATAGGTAGGCATTACGCCTTTGGCAATGGTATGGTTAATGCCATATATGATGGTGGCTCCAATGGCCGCCAAAATGGCAAGGGTTCTTTTGCTCAAGAATGGAGAACATCTTTGGCAGCCGCTATCTCTTTTTTGCCATTGCCTATAAATAGTTGATTATCTATTAGAATCACTGGCCTTTTTAAAAAGGTATAATGTTCCAATATCAGACCTTTATAATCTTCCTCCTTAAGATCTTTACTTCCCAGGCCTTTTTCTTTGTACATCCTCGCCCTTTTACTGAACAGACTTTCATAACTACCCGACAAAAGTTTCATTTCTTCCAATTGTGCAGGGGTAATAGCTTCTGATTTTATATCCTGCAGCTCTACATCATCTAGAGGTTGTAGCTCCTTCAGTATTCTCTTGCAAGTATCACAGGTGCTTAGGTGGTAAATTTTTTTTGTCATGACCGGGAACAATTTTAAGGTAAATTCACTGCAAAGAAACCCAATTCAAATGGATTGTACTATTTTTATAAAAAAATCAGGACATTGGAATACTTACTTGACATTACCCTTCAGAACAGAAATATATTATACAAATTCCTCACAGAAATACCGAGGGAAAAACTCTTCAAAATTCCGGAAGGCTTTAATAACAATATATGGTGGAATATTGTACATGTAGTGGTTACCCAGCAATTATTGGTCTATAAAATGAGTAATCTTCAGATGAGGGTCGATGATGAAATGGTAGAGGCTTATAAAAAAGGGACATTTCCAAAAGGTGAAGCATCAGAGGAGGAGATAAAAAAAGTGGCCGCACTTTTGCTATCTACTGTGGAATGGTTGAAAGAGGATTATGAGAATGGTCTTTTCAAGGAATTCAACAAGTATACAACAAGTGTAAACGTTACTTTGAGCAAGGTGGAAGATTCAATTGCTTTCAATACCTTTCATGAAGGCCTGCACCTTGGGTCCATTCTTGCATTAAAAAGGGCCGTCGAAAATTAATCGGCTTTATACTTTACTTTATAGGTCAAATAATCTGCAATCTCCCTATAGGGCAAGTTCAATACAATAGGACCATCGGCATAAGAAGCTACTTCATATTGGTCGTAGTATAGTTTTAGTCCCTCGTTTGTAAATCCAATGTTCTCCGAAAGATAAAAGCTGTTGTCATCGAACATAAACCCCGTACTATTGATTGATTTTTCCAATGGGACATGTTCTTGGACCCTGAATTTAGTTTCAGCAAAACGCATAAAAACGTCAAGATCCTTAAATAATTCCCAGTTTTCCAGTTCCAAACCTTTCTTTTTGTCGAAGTTTAAAAACCTTGTGGGGGCATAGCCGTGTGCTCCACCGGTAAAAATATAGGTCTTTAATTGGATAGTTACGATATTTTCATCCTCATAGGCCACCTCTCCATCGATCTTCGCTTCCCATCCTATGGATTCATCCGGAAACTTGTTTTTTTGAATGGTGTACCCATTTTTAAAAGAGGCAATTGCCTCCTCAATGGAGGAAACGTCCATCCCATCTTCAAAAGTCAACAAGTAGATGATTTCTTCTTTAAGCGAATTGTTAATGGTTTTCGCGATTTTGGAATCCTCCAGGGCATTGGGAATAGTTATTTGTACACTGGGACAATTCTCACAGCTATCACTTAAATATTTGGAAGGGGCAAAAGCTATTTTATCTTCTTTTTCACAACTGACAAAAATAAGACCAAGTACTGTTAACAAAGAAAATAGCTTTTTCATAGGAATGGGTTGAATGAATTCACAAAAGTAATGCTTCATTGCATTCATCAAAAGATAACAATACATTTGTAAGAGAATATTTTTATATGAGCGAAAAAGGCTTGGGATTCAACAGTAAAACGATTCATGGTGGACAACATCCGGACAAGGCATATGGTGCGGTAATGCCGCCAATATATCAAACCTCCACCTATGCCCAGACGACCCCGGGCGGTCATCAGGGATTTGAATATTCACGAAGCGCAAACCCCACAAGGACTGCGTTGGAGAACTCCTTGGCCAGCATAGAGAATGGAAATTACGGATTGGCCTTTGGAAGTGGCTTGGCAGCCATAGATGCCGTTATAAAGTTATTGTCCACTGGAGATGAGGTGGTTACTACGAATGATCTTTATGGCGGAAGCTATAGGTTGTTCAAAAAGATATTTGAAAAATTTGGCATCACCTTCCATTTTATAGGGATGCAAAATTCGGAAAACATAGCCGATCATATCAATGAAAAGACAAAACTAATCTGGGTAGAGACGCCTACAAATCCCATGATGAACATCATTGATATTGTGGCTGTTTCCAAACTGGCAAAGAAGCATAATATTCTATTGGCCGTTGACAATACATTTGCCACGCCTTATCTCCAACTTCCATTGGATTTAGGGGCCGATATCGTCATGCATTCCGCAACGAAATATTTGGGAGGACATAGCGATGTGGTTGTTGGTGCCTTGGTGGTAAAGGAAAAAGAACTTGCAGATCGGTTGTATTTCATTCAAAATGCCAGTGGGGCCGTCTGTGGCCCGATGGATAGTTTTTTGGTACTCCGTGGGATAAAGACGCTCCATATCAGGATGCAGCGGCACTGTGAAAATGGGAAGACCATTGCCAATTACCTGAAGAGCCATCCAAAAATTGAAAAGGTATACTGGCCAGGCTTTGAAGACCATCCCAATCACAGTATTGCTAAAAGTCAAATGAAAGATTTTGGAGGGATGATTTCTTTTGTGACCAAAGGGGCCAATTATAGAGATGCCATTGCCATTGTGGAAAAACTAAAGCTTTTCACGCTCGCAGAATCTTTGGGAGGGGTTGAAAGTTTGGCGGGACATCCGGCTAGTATGACCCATGCAAGTATTCCAAAAGAAGAACGGGAAAAAAGTGGTGTTGTAGACGCCTTGATTCGCTTAAGTGTTGGAATTGAAGATGAAAATGATCTTATAGCAGATTTGGAACAGGCAATCGGATAATTATTTATCAAATTTTTAAAAAAATAGGCTCTAAATTGTTGGAATAATATAATTTTGCCCGTATATTTTCAATTCATCAAGATTAACAATAATCAAGTTTTTTATGGAAGCAAAGATTAAAGCGTTTATGGAAGAGGTGATATCTCGAAATGGACACGAACCAGAATTCATTCAGGCAGTTCATGAAGTAGCTGAAACCGTAATACCATATATAGCAAAACACGATATCTACAATGGTAAGAACATCCTTTTGAGGATGGTAGAGCCAGAAAGATTGATATCCTTTAGGGTTTCTTGGGTTGATGACGATGGGGAGATCCATGTAAACAGGGGGTATAGGATTCAAATGAATTCGGCTATTGGACCTTATAAAGGTGGTTTGCGTTTTCACCCAACTGTAAATGCCAGTATTCTTAAATTCTTGGCTTTTGAGCAAGTGTTTAAAAATAGTTTGACCACATTGCCTATGGGTGGTGGTAAAGGAGGATCTGATTTTGATCCTAAAGGAAAGTCAGACGACGAAGTAATGCGTTTTTGCCATGCCTTTATGACTGAATTATGCAGACATATTGGTCCAAATACCGATGTTCCTGCAGGAGATATAGGAGTAGGCGCCAGGGAAATAGGTTTCTTGTTCGGTATGTACAAGAAGATAAGAAATGAGTTTACCGGAGTTTTAACTGGTAAAGGCCGTTCTTGGGGTGGTTCCTTAATACGTCCGGAAGCGACTGGTTATGGTACCGTGTATTTTGCTCAGAGCATGTTGCAAACAAGAGGTAAAGATTTTTCAGGTAAAAATGTGGTAATTTCTGGATCAGGAAATGTGGCTCAGTTTGCAGCGGAAAAAGCGATACAACTGGGCGCTAAAGTGTTGACTCTTTCAGATTCTCAAGGGTATATTTTTGATAAGGACGGTATTGACACTGAGAAGTTGGAATTTGTCATGGACTTGAAAAATAACAAAAGAGGTCGTATTTCTGAATATGTAGATACATACAAATCAGCTACCTTCCATAATGGTGCAACCCCTTGGGAAGTTGCCTGTGATATTGCGTTGCCTTGTGCAACACAAAATGAGTTGGGTGGCGATGACGCAAAAGAATTGATTAAAAACGGATGTATTTGTGTTGCAGAAGGTGCAAATATGCCTTCTACGCCCGAAGCGATTCATGAATTCCATACGGCTAAAATATTATTCGCACCAGGAAAGGCTTCCAATGCCGGTGGGGTTGCTACCTCTGGTTTGGAAATGTCACAAAACTCACTTCGTATTAGTTGGACTCGTGAAGAGGTTGATGGCCGTTTAAAAGATATTATGGAGGACATCCACGATTCTTGTATAGAATACGGTAAGGATGAGGATGGATATTGCAACTATGTAAGAGGAGCGAATATCGCTGGCTTTGTAAAAGTTGCTGATGCTATGCTTGCTCAAGGGGTAATCTAAGGATTCCCACAACAGATATTAAAGGCTTTCCATTCATTGGAGAGCCTTTTTGTTTTCGAGGTGCTTTTTAATGACTGAACCTACTATCTTTATAGCTCCTAACCACTATAGATGCAGATTACCACCAAGGCAATTGTTCTTTCAGGGCTCAAATACGGAGACACTAGTCTTATCGTAAAGGCGTTCACGGAGCAAAGTGGTCTAAAAACATATCTATTAAAAGGGGTATTGGCCTCCAAAAAAGGGAACATTAAATCGGCTTATTTTCAGCCCTTGATGCAATTGGAGCTGGTAGCCTACCACAAAAATAAAGGTACCATGGAGAGTATTAGGGAGGTTCGGGTATGCTACCATTACGAATCCCTGCATACGAACATTACAAAAAATGCGATGACCTTATTTTTAGCAGAAATGCTTTCCAATAGCATTTTTGAGGAAGAGGAAAACCAAGAGCTCTTCCAATTTATAGAGGCATCCCTGCAATGGTTGGATACCCACGATGAAATTTCCAATTTTCACTTGTATTTTTTACTCAGATTGACCAAGTATTTTGGTTTTTTTCCACAGCGGGATGAAGCGGATGCGCCCTATTTTGATTTGATGGCAGGAGAGTTTGTAAATACCACTACCTTGAACCCTATGTTATACGGTGAAAACTTAAATTATTTTAAAGCGTTTTTGGGCATAAAATTTGATGAGTTACATTCTGTAAAAATGAAAAAGGTGAACCGGCAAGAATTGCTAAAATCACTGATTTTATATTTTGAATTACATTTACAGGGATTTCGAAAACCAAAATCCTTGGCAGTTTTAAATGAAGTTTTCAGTTAATATGCGCAATATAATTTTCGTTGTCTGTTTCTTAGTTTTTCAGATGGTTCAGGCCCAGGAATTTGTCATTTTAGATGCCGAGAACAAAGAGCCCATTCCCAATGTGGCCATATATAATAATGACAAAAGCAAAACTGTAATTTCAGATCTGTTTGGTAAGGCCGATTTAGGTATTTTTTCCGCAAACGAGCGCATCATTTTTAAACACATCGGATATCAATTAAAAAAAACTTCCAAGACCATATTGTCGAAAAGGGAGAATAAGAGGGTGTACTTGACCATGAATGCGGAACAATTGGATGAAGTGGTCATGTCCATTTCCAAATGGGAACAGCAGCGAAAAGATATTCCTCAAAAGATAACATCCATAGATGCGAAGACTATTGCTTTTACATCCCCTCAAACTTCAGCTGACCTTCTGCAAAATAGCGGAAAGGTCTTTGTGCAGAAAAGCCAACTAGGTGGAGGGAGCCCAATGATAAGGGGATTTGCCACGAACCGACTTTTAATTACGGTAGACGGCATCCGTATGAACAATGCCATTTTTCGCGGGGGCAATATCCAAAATATTATTTCAATTGACCCGTTTACCATAAAAAACACGGAGGTGATTTTCGGGCCCGGCTCGGTGATTTATGGTAGCGATGCCATAGGAGGGGTCATGAACTTTTATACCCAGACTCCGCAATTGGCCATTGGGGATAGCCTTCGTATTAAGGGGAATATGGATTATAGGTACTCCTCAGCCAACAATGAAAATACATGGCATGCCGATCTCAATTACGGGAAAAGAAAATGGGGGCTGCTCACTAGTGTGTCCTATTCGGATTTTGGGGATTTAAAAATGGGGAAGAATGGCCCTGAATCATACTTGAGAAACAATTATGTAATACCCTCGGAGACCGGCGACCAATTTGTGGTAAATCCTAATCCTAGGAAACAGGTGCCTTCTGGTTACGACCAGATCAATGCGATGCAAAAAGTAACCTATAAGCCTAATAACTTTTGGGATCTGGACATGGGTTTGTTTTATTCGGAGACCTCAGATTATTCTAGATATGACAGATTGATAAGGCCCAACAGGGCTGGTGACGGTCTAAGGTCCGCAGAATGGTATTATGGACCCCAGAAATGGTTTATGGCCAATCTTCAGGCAGAACAAAAGGGTAAAGGGAAATTTTATGACGGATTAAAGATTACCAACGCTTACCAACATTTTCAAGAGAGTAGAAATGAAAGGGGCTTTCAGGATCCTATTTTGTATTCTACGGCCGAAAAAGTAGATGCTCTTTCCTCCAATATAGATTTTGAAAATAAGCGTATGGGCGATTTTCGCCTGTATTATGGGGGGGAATATGTTTTCAATAAAATTAATTCTGAAGGCAGTCAAAAGGATATCGAGACCAACGAGGTAACAGGTTCCGCCTCTAGGTATCCAGATGGGTCTACCTGGCAGACATTGGCGGGTTATTTCAACGTAGAGTATAAGTTGAAACCCAATATGACCATCCTAACAGGATTGCGATATAGTCATGTCTGGATCAATGCAGACTTTGATACCACATATTACAGTTTTCCTTTTCAAGAGGCCAAACTGAGTACAGGGGCCTTGACTGGAAGCCTTGGGCTTAGTTGGTTGCCCAAACCTGACCTGCAGGTCACCTGGAATGGGTCTACTGGATTTAGAGCCCCCAATATTGATGATATAGGAAAGATTTTTGATTCCGAACCGGGTGCTGTGATAGTTCCAAATCCAGATTTACAGCCGGAATATGCCTATAACATGGAGGTAGGGATCCAGAAAAATTTTAAGGACAAGCTCGTTCTTAAAGGTGCTGCGTTCTACACCTATCTTGTTGATGCTTTGGTAAGGCGCGATTATCAGTTCAATGGTCAGGATGAAATAGAATACAATGGCGAGACCAGTAGGGTGCAGGCAATACAGAATGCAGCCAAAGCCTATGTTTATGGCATTGAATTTGGGATGGAGGCTTTTTTTACGGAAAATCTTTCAATGCAATCCAACCTAACGATTACAGAGGGCATCGAAGAGGAGGAAGATGGTACGGATTCTCCAGGAAGACATGTGGCACCTACTTTTGGGGATGTTCATGTCATTTGGAAGAATCAAAGATTTAAGGCCGATCTGTTCCTCGCCTATAATGGTGAGATTTCCAATGATAATTTGGCGGCTTCGGAAATCGGCAAGGCCTTTATATATGAGTTGGATGCCAATGGCAACCCTTATTCCCCATCATGGTATACGCTAAATGTACGTTCCCAGTATGAATTAAGCAGTAGCCTTAAACTCACGGCCAGTTTGGAAAATATAACAAATCAAAGATACCGTCCGTATTCCTCTGGCATTACAGCGGCAGGAACCAATTTGATATTGGGCGTGGGGTACCATTTTTAATCGGAAAAACCCGGATTACTTAGGTTTCTCAATTAATTTAGGGGTCAATTGTTAATCCTTGATAGCTTTTTTATTTTTTTTTGACCTCTACTTCGGTTGTTCTATTAACTTCCTTGCCAGTTTTTTGAAGGAATCAATGTCATTTTCTTCCGCATTCTCAATTTTGTTACCAGCATTTTTTAGGGCCTCCTAAGTCTTATCTATTGCATCTTTAGTACTCTTCGGGAAACAATAATTGAACTGCGCACGAGCAATAATAGTGTACTTAAAAGAAGCCTTTTCATTTTATTGGAATTATGGTTTCAATAAAAATGAACAATAAAAGAAATTGAAATGCAAAAAAAATAAAAGTGCAATCTTCAGTAAATCAAAAGGTTGATTTCTGCCTTTAGTTTCTTAATAATACTTTAACATTTTTGCATTAGGGTAAAGTAGGGCTGGCTTGTTATATACCCAAACGAACAAATTTCAAATCTTATGAAGAATTATTTAAAAAATGCAGGAATTATTTTAATGTCTGTTTTCGCCTTTGTTTCATGTAATGATGACAATGACGATCCAGGAATGGACGCGCAGACATATGACACAACTTTTAAAGTAACAGATGCTCCCATTGATAATGCTAATGTGGAGGCAGTAGTAGTAACCATCACCAACGTTAAGGTAGATGGCAAGGCATTGGAAGGTTTTACAGCCACTACGGTCAATTTGGCCGCCTTGGTCAATGGTAAGACAGAAACTTTGGGGAATATGGACCTAAAAGCAGGTTCTTACTCAAATATTGAATTTGAATTGGATTTTGAAAATGATGTAAACGGGAATACCCCTGGTTGCTATGTTGAAATGGCTGATGGGACCAAAGATGCCCTTGTAGCTTCTTCCAACAAAATTGCTATTCAGGATAAGTTCGAGGTGTTAGCAAAATCAGCTAACCAAGTGGTGATCGATTTCGACCTTAGAAAAACAGTTAAAGAAGATAAGAACACGCTTTCCAGTGATTTCAATTTTGTGACCATGAGCGAACTTTCTGCGGGTATCAGGGTTGTGAATGAGGAATTATCGGGTAAGATTTCTGGTACGGCAAATGACACGAACAATACTTCCGATAAGATCATTGTTTACGCTTATGAAAAAGGAAAATTTAACGCCGACGCTGAAACAAAAGGGAGTGGGGCAAGCAATGTAACTTTTGCAAATGCAGTGACCAGTTCAGAAGTAAGCGGTCTAAGTGGATCTTATAACCTGAGCTTTTTGAAAGAAGGGGAATACGAGTTGGTATTTGCTTCTTACAGAGAGGATAACAATGAATTGTTTTTCAATTCAATGCTAAATGCTGAATCTACTACAGGTTTAAATTTAGGGGCCATTAGTGTTACCTCTTCTGTGCAGATAAGTGCAAATGTGACCATTACTGGAAGTAATTAGTAAAGTAAATATTTCATCTTATTTAAAAGCCCCTTGTTCAAGGGGCTTTTTTGTTTTTCAACAGAAAGTTTTCTAGTGAAAATTCACTAGTTTTGCAAACTTAAAATAATGCAATAGAAGCTGTTATTATGAAGTTTGCAGAATACAAAGGGTTAGATTTACCAAAAGTTGCCGAGGAGATATTACACTATTGGAAAGAGCATCAGATTTTTGAAAAAAGTGTAACAAGCAGGGAGGGTAAGGATAATTATGTCTTTTATGAAGGTCCCCCTTCTGCAAATGGAATGCCCGGAATCCACCATGTAATGGCCCGTACGATCAAGGATATATTTCCTAGGTACAAGACCATGAAAGGTTTCCAAGTGAAGCGGAAAGCAGGATGGGACACCCATGGTCTTCCCATTGAACTTGGGGTAGAGAAAGAATTGGGAATCACCAAAGAGGATATTGGCACAAAAATTTCTGTTGAGGATTACAACGCTGCCTGTAAAAAAGCAGTGATGCGTTATACTGACGTTTGGAACAGTATGACCGAAAAAGTAGGGTATTGGGTAGATATGGAAGATCCTTATATCACGTACAAATCCAAGTACATGGAGACGGTATGGTGGTTGCTAAAGCAAATCTACGATAAGGGCCTTATCTACAAAGGGTATACCATTCAACCGTATTCCCCTAAGGCAGGAACAGGTTTAAGTTCCCACGAGCTGAACCAACCCGGTACCTACCAAGATGTTACAGATACCACGGTAACCGCCCAATTTAAGGTGCTGAAGGAAACACTGCCCAATTCTATGAAGGGAATTGATGGGGAATTGTTTTTCTTGGCTTGGACAACAACGCCGTGGACATTGCCTTCCAATACAGCTTTGACCGTTGGACCCAAGATAGAGTACGTTGTGGTAAAAACGTACAACCAGTATACCTTTGAACCTACGAACGTAGTGTTGGCAAAATCATTGGTGGCCAAACAATTTACAGGTAAGTTTGAAGAAGTGGAGACTTTGGAGGCTTGGGCCAATTACAAACAAGAAGATAAAAAAATTCCATTTTTGGTTCAAGGCTCCTATCTGGGAAAGGATCTGGAAGGAATCAGATATGAACAATTATTACCATATGCCCAGCCTTATCAAAATCCAGAAAACGCCTACAGGGTAATCACTGGGGATTTTGTGACCACAGAGGATGGTACCGGAATAGTGCATACTTCACCTACTTTTGGGGCAGATGATGCCTTGGTGGCTAAACAGGCTTCTCCTGAGATACCGCCTTTGCTTGTCTTGGATGATAATGGCAACCCGGTTCCACTTGTTGATTTACAAGGGAAATTCCGCTCGGAAATGGGGGAGTTTGCCGGCAAATATGTGAAGAACGAATATTACAATGAAGGAGAGGCACCGGAGAAATCTGTGGATGTTGAACTGGCGATTAAGTTAAAAGAAGAGAACAAAGCCTTTAAGGTAGAAAAGTATGTCCATAGTTATCCTAACTGTTGGCGTACCGATAAGCCTATATTATATTACCCGTTGGATTCTTGGTTCATAAAGGTGACCGACATCAAAGATAAGATGTTCCAACTCAACCAGACCATCAACTGGAAGCCAAAAGCTACCGGAGAAGGTAGGTTTGGAAATTGGTTGGCCAATGCCAACGATTGGAATCTTTCCCGATCCCGTTACTGGGGCATACCATTGCCCATTTGGAGAACGGAAGATGGTAAAGAAGAGATCATTATAGGTTCAGTGGCAGAATTGAAGTCGGAAATGGCCAAGGCCGTTGCGGCAGGGGTTTTGGAGAAAGATATTTTCGCAGAATTTGTTTCCGGTGATATGTCGGAAGAGAACTATGATAAGATAGATCTACACAAGAACATTGTGGATCAGATTACCCTGGTTTCCACTTCAGGGAAGCCAATGAGACGCGAGAGCGATCTTATAGACGTTTGGTTTGACAGTGGTTCCATGCCATATGCGCAGTGGCACTACCCATTTGAAAATAAAGATTTAATAGACGAAGGAAAAACGTTTCCAGCAGATTTTATTGCGGAAGGTGTTGATCAGACTCGTGGTTGGTTTTATACGCTTCATGCTATAGCTACTATGGTATTTGATTCGGTTGCCTATAAAAATGTGGTATCCAACGGCTTGGTGCTGGATAAGGAAGGTAAAAAGATGTCCAAGCGCTTGGGGAATGCCGTGGATCCATTTACAACGATGGAAGAACATGGGGCGGATGCCACCCGATGGTACATGATATCCAATGCCAACCCATGGGACAACCTTAAATTTGACATAGATGGAATTGCTGAGGTTAAGCGAAAATTTTTTGGGACCCTGTACAATACCTATTCCTTCTTTGCACTTTATACCAACATAGACAAATTTAAGTACGAGGAGGCAGATATCCCTCTTAAAGAACGTCCGGAAATAGACCAATGGATTTTATCCGAACTGCATTCTCTCATCAAAAAAGTGGATGAGGCCTATGCAGAATATGAGCCTACTCGTGCCACCAGGGCCATTTCAGAATATGTTCAAGAAAACCTGAGCAACTGGTATGTGCGTTTAAGCAGAAGACGTTTTTGGAAGGGCGATTATCAGCAGGATAAAATTTCGGCTTACCAAACATTATATACCTGTTTGGTGACCATAGCTAAATTATCCGCTCCAGTTGCCCCATTTTTTATGGACCGACTTTATAAAGATTTAACGTCAGGGACCGAGAAAGAACTATTTGAGAGTGTTCATTTAGCGAATTTTCCTACATTTGATGCAGCGATGGTAAATCCTGAATTGGAAAGTAAGATGGCAAAGGCACAGACCATATCGTCCTTGGTACTTTCCATACGTCAAAAGGAAAAAATAAAAGTGCGTCAACCATTGCAAAAAATTATGATTCCCGTATTGGATGAACGTCAGAGAGAAGAGATTGAAGCTGTTGCCGATCTTATCAAATCTGAAGTGAATGTAAAGGAAATTGAATTATTGGACGATGCATCCGGAGTTCTGGTAAAACAAATTAAGCCCAATTTTAAAACTTTGGGGCCAAAATTTGGCAAGGATATGAAGGCAATAGCAAGCGCTGTGGCCAAATTGGGACAGGAGGATATCCAAAAAATTGAGCAAGAGGGCGAAATATCATTACAAATTGAAAATAAAATCCTTATTTTACAGTTACAAGATGTAGAGATTTCTTCCCAAGATATAGAAGGTTGGCTAGTGGCCAGCTCGGGATCGTTAACAGTAGCCTTGGATGTAACCATTAACGAAACGCTTCGGAAGGAAGGAATAGCTAGGGAACTGGTTAATCGTATTCAGAATTTGAGAAAGGACTCAGGGTATGAGGTAACCGATAAAATTGATGTGAAATTATTGAAGGACGGATGTGTGGAATTGGCCGTGGCAAGTAATATTGATTATATTAAAACCGAAACCTTGACTGCAGAGCTTATTTTTGAAGAGAAATTGGAAAGTGGAACGGACATCTCCTTTGATCAAGTGAATACAAAATTGTTTATCCAAAAACATTAAAACTATGGCAGAAGATTTAAAAGTAAGATACTCAGATAAGGACCTAGAGGAGTTTAGAGTATTGATTGAGGAAAAAATGAGTAAAGCAAAAAGCCATTTGGAATTGCTTAAGAGTTCATATATGAATGATGGTAATAACGGTACAGATGATACCTCACCAACATTCAAGGCATTTGAGGAAGGTTCCGAAACTATGAGCAAAGAGGCAAACACACAATTGGCGATCCGTCAGGAGAAATTCATAAGGGATCTAAGAAATGCTTTACAGCGTATTGAAAACAAGACTTATGGTATTTGCAGGGTAACAGGAAAGCTCATTAATAAGGAGCGCTTAAAACTTGTACCCCATGCCACCTTGAGCATAGAGGCAAAAAATATGCAGAGTTAAATTAAAAACGCCTTTTTATTAGGGCGTTTTTTTATGCCACCTATGAAGAATACCCTCTTAGTGTTTCTGTTATTTTCATGCTGTTTCTTGAAGGCTCAAAAAACGGTGAAGAAGTCCATTATCGACCCTAAAACTTCTTTTATCCAAATAGATGCGGAAAATTGTTTTGAAGTGATTTTGCAAACCTCAAATTCCAAAGACCTTATTGTAGATGCTGCCATGGACGGGGAATATAATCCCAACCTAATGGTCAATGTAAAACAAGAGGGCGCTACGATTTTTATCATTGCCGGTTTTCGGCCCAATTTCACAGTTCCTAATGACAAGCTAAGTGCACATAAGGTGGTTTCCATCGCATTAAACATCAAATTGCCTAACTATAGTAACACCAAGGTGTTGGGAACCAGCTGCAATGTTTTTGCTAGTGGGCGCTATCACAGTTTGGATGTTATTCTAAGTGATGGGAGGTGTGAGCTGAACAATGTTGGAGAAAATTGTACTGTAAGAACCCAAAGTGGGGATATCTTGCTTTTCAGCAACAAGGCTTCCATTAATGCAACAAGTACCTACGGGAAGATTATCGAAGAACCGATTTCGACCGGAAATGATAATTTTAAATTACATACCGTTACAGGAGATATCCATCTCAAGAAAACCAAATAATATGTCTATTTTTGACGAAACCTAGAAACCACAGAATGAATTTAAAGAAGTCTATACTGCTAGTAGCAGTGATTTTATTGGTAGACCAACTGAGTAAAATTTACATTAAGACCCATTTTGTTTTGGGAGAATCAGTAACTGTTTTTAATTGGTTCAAGATATTGTTCATTGAAAATGAGGGGGCTGCTTGGGGTGCCAAATTGAGTGATATTTTTCCCATTTCAGATGAATTGGGAAAATTAATTCTAACAGTATTCAGACTTTTTGCCATTTTAGGAATTGGGTATTGGTTATATGATACCATACAAAAGAAAGCCTCAAAAACATTGATTGTGGCTGTTTCACTTATATTTGCTGGTGCACTTGGCAACATTATTGACTCCGTTTTTTACGGGGTAATCTTCGATGACAGTTTTAATCAGGTAGCTACCTTGTTTGCCCAAGACCCCTATGGTACTATTTTTCATGGCAAGGTTGTGGATATGCTTTATTTTCCATTGGTAGACACCACATGGCCGGACTGGGTGCCTGTAGTGGGAGGTAATAACTTCCGCTTTTTTGAGCCTGTTTTTAATATAGCAGATACAACCATAAGTACTGGAGTGGGGATATTAATCGTCTTCAATAAAAAAGCATTTGGTAAACGGGAAGAAGCTCAGAACGAGTAAACCTTATCGGGGGTAATGCAATAATCTAGGGGGACGTCATCGGGTGCTATATCATCTATACTTTCTTCCGCATCAAAAAGGGAAAGTCCAATTTTGACGACATTAGGATTGCATTCCTTTAAGAAAATATCATAAAAGCCTTTTCCATAACCTACTCTATTGCCTTTTGTATCAAAAGCCAGTAAGGGTACAAAGACCACATCAATTTTATGGATTGGTACCTCAATGCCTTCCAAAGGTTCGGGAACGCCCCATTTATTTAGCTTTATAACGGTGCTGTCCGTGAGCAGAAAATGCTTTAGGTTTTGATCACCAGTCATTTTTGGAAGGACAACATTTTTATCCTTTCCCTGTAAGATGGACAGTATATAACTTGTATCTATCTCCTTCTTTTTGGTGATAGGTAGAAATAAGTGGTAATAGGAAAAATTCCAGATAGGTAATGTAAGAAGGGTATTGGCTAATTGTAAACTTTGTTCAGAAAGATATTCCGATGTCGTAGAATTTCTAAGGGAGAGGATTTTCAGACGCAAATCTTTTTTCAACATTTTTGGTGATTGATTTAAGATTGCGCAAAATAGTTAAAATAATATGGAACTACTCCTTACTGGCAACGGCAAAATATATTTTGAAGAAAAGCATTAATATTAAGTATGTTCCAAGAGTGATAATGTAGTTTTCCATTTATAGTACATTTTGTTCACGCTAAAAATAACTAAAAATTTCTAATCTCTTCCATGAAATGCACTTTTTTCCGATGAAATGCACTTTTTTTATAATTTCGTTAACGATGGTTTAAGTACTTTTTATTTTATTTTTAGTATTAATTTATTAATCTACTGTAAATCAATAAGTTATATAAAAATTAATTCAGGGTCTTATTAAACAGGATTGTTAAGAGTAACAACAGGTTTTTTAATAAACATAGTTTTTGTTCTACGAAATATACGCCTAAAATGTCAATTAGTAAGATTATTGATAAAATATTGCCCCAAAAATGCGAAATAAATAGGTTTCAAGCTTCAAGTCAACTCCAAAACAACAGTTTTTCACACAACTAAGTTTTTTTTTGATTTTCAATTGGAGTTTTAGTGGTTTGGGTCAATAAGATAAAACCGAGGATAATTATATTCTTTGGGAGTAGTTTATCTTTGTAGGGAACAATATGTAATATAAGGTGAAAACCTATGTCGGAGATACCAATTAATGTTCTACTTACAACCCTGCCTTCGAGTCCGGGAGTCTACCAATTCTACGATAGCAATGATAAGATCCTATATGTTGGAAAGGCTAAGGATTTAAAGAAAAGGGTGTCCTCCTACTTTTCCAAAACCCATGAGACAGGAAAAACACGGGTATTGGTCAAAAAGATCAGGGATATAAAACATATTGTGGTGGCTACGGAGTCCGATGCCCTTTTGTTGGAGAACAACCTTATTAAAAAATACCAACCCCGTTACAACGTATTGCTCAAGGATGATAAGACCTATCCTTGGATATGTATTAAGAATGAAAGGTTCCCGAGAATATTTCCCACTCGCAGACACATCAAGGATGGCTCGGAGTATTTTGGACCTTACACCAGTATGAAGACGGTAAAAACCTTGTTGGAGTTGATAAAGAGTGTGTATCCCTTGCGCACCTGTAATTATGATCTGTCACAGGAGAAAATTGAGGCGGGCAAATATAAGGTTTGCTTGGAATATCATTTGGGCAATTGTAAAGGGCCTTGTGAAGGGTACCAGACCCAGGAAGAATACCATCAGGAAATTCAGGATATCAGGGAGATTATAAAAGGAAACTTTAAATCATCTCTCCAGTATTTTAAAAACCAAATGAAGACGTATGCCGAGGAAATGAGGTTCGAAGAAGCGCAACAGATAAAAGAGAAAATAGATGTTTTGGAGAATTACGAGGTGAAGTCCACCATTGTTAATCCAAATATCAACAACGTGGATGTTTTCTCCATAGTTTCTGATGATCTATATGCCTATGTGAACTTCTTGCAGATTTCCCATGGGTCCATTGTGCGATCCCATACGCTGGAAATAAAGAAGAAATTGGAGGAGGAAGATCAGGATCTATTGGCTTTGGCCATCGTGGAGATCAGGCAACGTTTCAATTCTTTTTCCAGGGAATTATACGTTCCCTTTGAGGTAACCACGGAACCTGGCCTAAAGATCACGATTCCGAAAATGGGGGATAAGAAGAAAATTTTAGAGCTATCCGAGCGCAATGCAAAATACTTTAGACAGGAGCGATTTAAGCAGGAGAAGATAATAGACCCCAACAGGCATGCCAATAGGATTATGGCCCAGATGCAAAAGGATTTGAGGCTATCTGCAGAGCCAAGGCATATTGAATGTTTTGATAACTCAAACATACAGGGCACAAATCCCGTTGCGGCCTGTGTTGTTTTTAAGGATGGGAAGCCTTCAAAAAAGGATTACCGTCATTATAATATTAAAACGGTAGAAGGGCCAGATGATTTTGCCTCCATGGAGGAAGTGGTATTCAGAAGATACAAAAGACTTTTAAATGAAGCAGAGCCCTTGCCACAGCTCATCGTCATTGATGGGGGAAAAGGACAGTTGTCATCTGCTTTAAAGAGCTTGGACATTTTGGGGTTAAGGGGTAAAATTGCTATCATTGGGATAGCAAAACGACTAGAGGAGATTTATTTTCCCGGGGACTCAATCCCTTTATATCTGGATAAAAAGTCTGAATCTTTAAAGATCATCCAACAACTGCGTAACGAAGCCCACCGTTTTGGTATTACTTTCCACAGGAACAAGAGAAGTAAGGGGGCTATTAATTCAGAGTTGGAAGGCATAGAGGGAATTGGAGAAAAAACCGCCCAAGATTTACTGAAAACATTTAAGTCCGTGAAGCGCATTAAAGAAGCTTCGGTCGAAGACCTGGCCAAAACGGTTGGTGTGGCCAAGGCAAAGAAAATTTATGACACATTTCATTAAAGAATTAACTTGATCCTATGAAAAATAAAATCCTCATTTACCTCATTCTTTTTTGCTTTGGAACCATTTTTTCCCAAGAAAAAGAGCTTAAGGTGGGACTTGTGCTTAGCGGTGGAGGTGCTAAAGGTCTTGCCCACATTGGAGCCTTGAAGGTTATTGAGGAATCTGGGGTAAAAATTGATTATATCGGAGGTACAAGTATGGGTGCAATTATTGGGGCCCTGTATGCCTCGGGATATTCTGCAACAGAACTCGACTCTATTTTTCAGAGCACAAATTTCCCAAAATTAATTCAGGACAATCTACCCCGAAGTGCCAAGACCTTCTATGAGAAGGAAGATTCTGAACGATATGCCCTGACGCTTCCGTTCAACAATTTTAAAATTTCATTTCCCCAAGCCCTTTCCGGGGGTCAAAAAATATATAATGAATTGGTTAGGCTTTTGTACCACGTTAAGGACATCAGGGATTTTGATAAGTTGCCCATCCCATTTTTATGTATAGCCACGAACGTAGAGACTGGGGAAGAGGTCTTGTTAAAACAGGGCTACCTGCCTGAAGCAATTCTGGCTAGTGGCACCTTTCCTTCCCTGTTTGAGCCCTCGGAAATTGAGGGTGCCATTTTGATAGATGGAGGGGTGGTGAACAACTATCCCATAGAAGAAGTGAGGGCGATGGGAGCCAATTTTCTGATAGGTATAGATGTGCAGCACGGTCTATCTAACAGGGAATCGCTAATGTCGGCAACCGAGGTTCTCTTGCAGATCAATAATTACAGGACGGTAAAAGATATGGTGAAAAAATCCAAAGAAACGGATATCTATATACAGCCAAATATTGAGAAATACTCCGTAATTGATTTTGATCTGGGTACGAGCATTGTCCGAAGTGGGGAAGTAGCGACAAGTGCCAAATATGCCGAATTAAAGGAACTGGCCATTCGGCAAAATAGACCACAGAGTGCTAAAAAAAGAGTTGTGGTCAAAGATTCCCTTACCATTAACGGACTTGTCCTAAAAGGAAACAATAACTATTCTAGGGGGTATATAAAGGGAAAATTGCGACTTAATCTGGAGAATGAAATGTCCTTTGAAAAATTACAGCAAGGGGTCAACAATTTGGCTGCCACGGGAAATTTTAGATCCATACGATATGAATTGGCACCAGACGGCCCAGATGCCGTGGATCTAATAATGAATTTAAGGGAAAACCCCAACAAAACGTTTTTGCGAATGGGCCTTCATTACAACGAACTCTACAAAAGTGCTGCGTTGATAAATCTAACCAAAAAGAATTTGTTGATGGACGATGATGTTTTTTCCTTCGATTTCATTTTGGGGGATAAGCTTCGTTACAATTTTCAATATTATGTTGATAAGGGTTTTTACTGGAGTTTTGGGGTAAATTCAAGGTTTAGTGATTTTGATCATGAGGTTGGGACCAGTGTAATTGCCTCCAATTTTGACTCTTCGGACATTAGTAATGTGAACACCATAAATCTGGACGTTTCAGATTTAACAAATCAGGCATATCTACAAACTGTTTGGGCAGAGGAATTTGCTATCAGTTTAGGGGTGGAGCACAAATTGTTGAAATACAGCACCAAAACAATAGGGGAGACCTTGACGGACGAAACGTCTTCAAACAGGATCATTTTTGATAAAAGCGATTATTTCAGCACCTTTGGTCAGCTTACCTTGGATACCTATGACGATAGATACTTTCCGACTAGAGGCCTGTTTTTTGATGGGGATTTTCATTTGTATTTATATTCATCAGATTTCAATAATAATTTTAAGGAGTTCTCAATTGCCAAGGCTAGAATGGGGGGAGCCTTTCCCTTATCCGATAAACTATCTGTGAACCTTGAAACGGAAGGTGGCTTTAAATTGGGGAAGTCAGAAGTGACTTCTTTTGATTTTGTCCTTGGGGGCTATGGCACTAACTTGATCAATAACTTTATTCCTTTTTTGGGCTATGATTTTTTGAGTTTGGTGGGGAATAGTTTCGTGAAAGCATACGGTCGTATCGATTATGAATTTCTTCCCAAGAACCACCTTTTGCTAGCTGCAAATTTCTCTAGGGTAGAAGATGATATGTTTAGGACAGGGCAATGGTTCAAAAAGCCAGATTACTCAGGGTATGCTTTAGGGTATGGTTGGGAATCTTTTATCGGCCCGGTCCAAGTAAATTATACTTGGTCCCCGGAAGTAAGAACGGGGAATTTGTTTTTTAGTATCGGCTACTGGTTTTAAGTGAATTTATCAAAAAAAGTCATTGATTTTTACGATATTTGTAATTCATAAAAGAAATAGTGATGCTCCAATATAGAATTGATATTACTGCCCATCTTAGGGCCATGTGGTAACGGCTGATTTAGTCCTTTTTACAGTATTTAATCATTTCTTTTTTTAATCAAAATATTCAATACCTATTATGGCACAATTAGATAACACATCATTTCAATTACCAATAGAAAATCCGGCTGCGGAAGATTTTTTACCGCTTTTGGGCACAGATTATGTGGAACTTTATGTAGGTAACGCAAAGCAAGCAGCACACTATTATATGGCTGCATGGGGTTTTCAGCCTTTGGCTTATGCCGGACTGGAAACAGGACTTAAGGACAGGGTCTCTTATGTCCTACAGCAAGATAAGATAAGATTGGTTTTAACCTCTCCCTTAAAATCTGGAGGAGATATTAACCGGCACATAGATGCCCATGGTGATGGTGTAAAATCTATCGCCCTTTGGGTAGATGATGCCACTAAAAGTTACCAAGAAACCACAAAGAGGGGGGCTGAGAGTTATATGGAGCCCAAAACCATGGAAGATGACAAAGGAAAGGTGGTTGTTTCCGGGATACATACCTATGGGGAGACTGTTCACCTATTCGTGGAAAGAGGAGATTACAAAGGCGTTTTCATGCCAGGATTTAGAGCATGGGATCCATTTTACAAGCCATGCGACGTAGGACTGAAATATATTGACCACATGGTAGGAAACGTGGGTTGGAACGAGATGAACAAATGGTGTCAGTTCTATGAAAAGGTAATGGGATTTGCGCAATTGGTGTCTTTTGATGACAAGGATATCTCCACGGAGTATACTGCCCTTATGAGTAAGGTGATGAGCAATGGCAACGGAAGGATAAAATTTCCTATCAACGAACCTGCCGAAGGAAAGAAAAAATCACAGATTGAGGAATATATAGAGTTCTATAATGGCGCCGGTGTTCAACATATGGCCATGGCTACCGATAATATCATTGAGACGGTTACCGCATTGAAAAATAGAGGGGTCGAGTTTTTGACCGTTCCCGCATCTTATTATGAAGAGGTATTGGATCGTGTGGGTGAAATAGATGAAGATTTGGAACCTTTATCAGAGCTGGGTATCTTAATAGATAGGGATGAAGAAGGGTATTTGCTTCAAATATTTACCAAGCCCATTTTGGATCGCCCTACGATGTTTATTGAAATCATTCAACGAAAGGGAGCAAAATCCTTTGGAAAAGGAAATTTCAAAGCTTTGTTTGAAGCCATAGAAAGAGAACAAGAATCAAGAGGGACCCTTTAGGAAGATCTGTTTTTCTTAATGATTTCCTAAAATTCTTTTAAAATATATAAACAACTGTTAAAGGTAAAGTTAAAGTCCGTTAAAGTGGATTTAGATACAAGAGTTATAATCTAAATTTGTCCTCAAGTAAGGGGTGGTTCCCTTACAACTTTAAGTATTGGTTTTTCATAATTTAAAGTTTGGTTGGTTATTTAGGAAAAGCCCAGTTTAAGAACTGGGCTTTTTTTGTGCGCAATAGTTTGGAACAAAATTTGTTTATATAACAAGAAATCAAAAATAGTATAGACTTGTTTTTACTATTTTTACCTGAACACTAGAAAATGAGAAACATTTGTTTTGCACTTATAGCGCTTATGACCTTTTCTTTGAGCGCCCAAGAAGATTATTCAGCTTTCAGGGCTGGCGAATGGTTGAGGTTTCGCATTCATTATGGCATCTTCAACGCCAGTTATGCCACCTTACAGGTTAAGTCGGATACCATGAAAGGGATTCCGGTTTATCATGTGGTAGGAAACGGAAAGACCACCGGTTTGGCAAGCATCTTTTTTAAGGTAGACGATACCTATGAAAGCTATTTTGGAATGGAAGATGGAAAACCATACAAGTTTGTTAGGAAGATTGATGAAGGTGGGTATACCAAGGATATTGAAATCAATTTTGATCACGGGAGCCAATCAGCAGAGTTAAACGATAAAAAAAACAATAAAAAGTTTAATTTTGACGTCAAAGAGGACATTCAAGATTTAATATCTGCCTTTTACTTTTTAAGGAACAACTACAAGGCAGAAGATTTAGAAGTGGGAAAATCCATAGATCTGAATATGTTGTATGATGATGACGGGGTTTTTAAGTTTAAACTAAAATACCTCGGCAATGAAGTTTTGAAAACCAAGTACGGCAAAGTGGAATGCTTAAAATTTAGACCTTATGTACAATCTGGTAGAGTTTTTAAAGAGCAGGAAAGTTTGGCGCTTTGGGTGTCAAATGATCTAAATAAAATTCCGATCAGGATCAAAGCTGATCTGGCCGTGGGATCTATCAAGGCCGATTTGGATGGCTATAACGGTCTTAAGAACCAGTTCAAAATTATAATGGAATAATTCGTAATGGAGAAGAAGGAGAAAATAGAATCCCAGATATTAAAACTTGAAGAAAAGTACAAGGATTCCGGCCAGGATTTGAGCTCTTACTTAGATGGCTTGCTCTACCAGCGCTACCTTACCTACTGGGATTACATCCATCTGGATACGCTTCTAAGTCTACAAGTCCCCCGAACCCATTTTCCTGATGAAGAAATTTTCATCATGTACCACCAGATTACAGAATTGTATTTCAAACTCATTCTCCACGAACAAAAGCAGATAGTGGATGATAAATCACAAGAATTAAATTTCTTTCTGGAGAAGGTCAATAGGATCAACAGTTATTACAAGGCCCTAATTTCTTCCTTCGGGATCATGATTAAAGGAATGGAACGGGAGCAGTTTCTTCAGTATCGCATGGCCTTATTGCCGGCAAGCGGTTTTCAATCTGCCCAGTATAGGATGATTGAGCTTTATGCCACTCCCCTGGAGAATTTGGTACATCATTCGGAAAGGGATGATTTCTCTGCGGAAGATGGAATTGATGAGCTTTATGAGCATATATATTGGAAAAAAGGAGCCACTGATGTGGTGACCGGTGAAAAAACATTGACCCTAAAGCAATTTGAATATAGATATACCCCTAGGTTTATTAGAATAACCAACAGTGTCAAGGGACATACTATTTATGAAAAATATCAAAATTTAAACGAGGAAACCAAGAGCAATAAGACGTTGATAGATGCATTAAAGGCATTGGATATCAATGCCAATGTAAATTGGCCATTGATGCATTTGGGCTCCGCGTACAGGTATTTGGATCGTGAAAATGGAACGGTAGCAGCTACTGGTGGGACTAATTGGAAGGAATACCTGCCGCCTAGCTTTCAGAAAGTAATATTTTTTCCTGAAATTTATTCTAAGGAAGAGTTAAATAATTGGGGGAAACAGTGGGTGGAACATACCTTTAACCCGCATAAAAAGTAAAAGTAGTAGCATATGAAATTATATTTGGGCTTAATTCTTTCGTTTTTAATGTTGGCCTCTTGCAGGGATTCGGGGACTTCGGATAAGGACATGGCTGAGGTTCCGACCATATCAAAACCGATTGTGATAAAACAATTTGGTTTTAATCTGGATGAATTTACTGTGCTTCAGGATACTGTCAGAAATGGCGATAGTTTTGGGGAGTTGATGCTGAGGAACAAGGTAGAATACCCCAAGATCTACAAAATTTCCGAAGAATTTAGGGACACCTTCGATGTCCGTAAGATTGTGGTCGGGAAACCCTATCTTATTTTAAAATCAAAGGATACCTTGGAAAAAGCCCAAGTGTTTATCTATCAGAATGATCTTATTAATTATACGGTTATTGACTTAAGGGATTCCGTCACCGCTTATAACAAACGCAATAAAATTAAGTATGTGCAAAGGGAGGCCTCCGGTGTAATTACGTCCTCTTTGTCCGAAGCTATTTTGGAACAGGGCATAGATTATAATATTACCAATAACTTGTCGCAGATTTACGCATGGACCATTGACTTTTTTAGACTTCAAAAGGGGGACAAATTCAAGGTCATTTACAAGGAAAAGTATATTAATGATACCATCTATGCAGGTGCAGAGGCAATTGAGGCTGCTTATTTTGAACACAATGGAAAAACCATCTACTCTTTCGGATACGAAACAGATACGGTCAATAATGTAAAGGATTATTTTGACGAGCAGGCAAAAAACTTGAGAAGGGCCTTTTTAAAGGCTCCGGTCGAATTCAGTAGAATTTCCTCCAGATATAACTTGAACAGAAGAATTGCCTACTACGGATATAAAGTGAGGCCCCACAAAGGCACGGACTATGCCGCTCCGATAGGTACGCCCATTTTAGCTACCGCGAACGGAACAGTGGAAGAATCTACACGAAGAGGGGGTAATGGAAAATATGTAAAGATCAAACATAATGGCACTTATAGCACCCAATACCTTCACATGAAGAATCAAAATGTGCGTAAAGGCCAATATGTGAAACAAGGAGATGTTATTGGCTGGATCGGCATGACGGGCAATACAGGGGGTCCCCATGTTTGTTATCGCTTTTGGAAAAATGGTCGCCAAGTAGACCCCTTAAGAGAAGAGCTGCCAACAGCGGAGCCATTATCCGAAGCTCTGAAACCCGATTACTATGCTTTTATCTCCCCCTTAAAAGAGCAATTGGACTGTATAGAATTTATGGAATCGCCTGAAGAAAATTTATTAACCGAGAACCAATAAAAATGGCATTAAAAAAAATAAATCCCACAAGTGCGACAGCATGGAATGCGTTGGGAGATCATCATAAGGAAATTGAAAACACACAATTAAAAGATCTATTTGCTTCCGACAAGGACAGGGCAAAAAAATTCACCTTGCAGAGCCAAGGTTTTTTTGTGGATTATTCTAAAAATAATATTACTTCAGAAACTAAGGGTCTCTTGATAGAACTAGCGAAAGAAGTAGGTCTGAAAGATGCCATCAACAAATATTTTGATGGCGATATCATCAATGAAACGGAAGGCAGGGCTGTACTCCATACGGCACTAAGGGCTAAAAAGGGGGATGACATCAAGGTAGACGGTGAAAATGTGATGCCAGAGGTCTACGCTGTTAAAGCAAAGATCAAAACATTTACAGAAGCCATTATTTCTGGCCATAAAAAGGGATATACAGGTAAAGCCTTTACCGATGTGGTGAACATTGGTATCGGAGGCTCAGATTTGGGACCGGCCATGGTTACCGAAGCATTAAAATTCTACGGGAACCATTTAAAGATGCATTTTGTCAGCAATGTAGATGGGGACCACGTATATGAAACCTTAAAAGGACTGGATCCTGAAACTACTTTATTTGTGGTGGTATCCAAAACCTTTACCACCCAAGAGACATTGAGCAATGCCACAACCATTAAAAAATGGTTCTTAAAACACGCGTCCCAAAAGGATATTGCCAAACATTTTGCCGCAGTATCCACCAATACAGCTAAAATAGAGGAATTCGGTATTCTTGATGAAAATGTGTTCCCAATGTGGGATTGGGTAGGTGGTAGATTTTCACTTTGGAGTGCAGTTGGGTTGTCCATCGCATTGGCTGTGGGATATGAAAATTTTGATGCGCTGTTGACGGGAGCCAACGATATGGATGAGCATTTTAGAACAGCGGATTTTGAAGAGAATATTCCGGTAGTTTTGGCCTTATTGAGCGTGTGGTATAATAATTTTTATGGTGCCGAGACCGAAGCCATAATTCCCTACTCTCAGTATTTGAGTCGTTTTTCTGCCTACCTACAGCAGGGGATCATGGAGAGCAATGGCAAAAGTGTAGACAGAAATGGAAAACGGGTTTCCTATGAAACGGGAACCATTATTTGGGGTGAGCCAGGAACTAATTCACAGCACGCTTTCTTCCAATTGATCCATCAGGGGACTAAATTGATCCCGGCAGATTTCATTGGGTTTAAGGACTCTTTACATGGTGATACCGACCATCACAATAAATTGATGGCCAATTTCTTCGCCCAAACAGAGGCGTTGATGAATGGTAAGACCAAAGAAGAGGTGCGTGGGGAATTGGAAGGAAAGAGTATGTCCAAGTCAGAATTGGAAACTTTGTTGCCATTTAAGGTTTTTGAAGGAAACAAGCCTACCACTACTATTTTGATCGATAAGCTGACCCCAAAAAGTTTGGGAGCCTTGATCGCTCTCTATGAACACAAAATATTTGTGCAGGGGGTGGTGTGGAATATATACAGTTATGATCAATGGGGTGTAGAATTGGGTAAACAGCTAGCTACTGCAATCCTAAAGGATATCGAAAATTCAGAAATTGCCAATCATGACGCGTCCACAATGCAGCTTCTTCATTATTTTAAGAGCTGAACCTATTAACTCTTAATTCTTAATAACTAAAGAATAAGTTTTTGTTTTGGAAATGCTGTAATGTAAATATTATGTTAAATTTGGCGCAAATAATTTAACATTAAGAAAATGCTCTCATGTGAAAAATTACTCACTTTTGCAGCATTATTTACAAACTTAACAACATTTGAAAGAATGAAAAAAATGTACTTCGTACTTGCCGCATTTTTAGTTACGGCAATCTCATTTGCACAGGGAGTTACCACTTCCTCGATTGGAGGAAAGGTAACAGACAACACAGGGGAGCCATTGCCAGGCGCCAGTATAGTGGCGGTACACACGCCTTCTGGGACTGTTTATGGGGCAGCTACCGATTTTGACGGTTTTTACCGTATTTCCAACATGAGAGTTGGTGGGCCATATAAAATCACTATTTCCTATATAGGATTTAATGAGTTTGTAGAAAACGGTGTAAACCTAAATTTAGGTCAGACTTCAAGATTTAGCCCTACTTTGGCCGAGTCTTCAACTGCTTTGGAAGAAGTGGTTATCACAGCTACGGCTTTAGGGATATTTAGCTCTAATAAGACTGGTACTGAAACCAACGTATCAAGCAGAGAAATTGCAACAATACCATCGGCATCAAGGTCTATTGCCGATTTTGTTAGAATTACACCTCAAGCGCAAATCTCTGAAGGGAATGATGGATTTTCTATTTCTTTGGCTGGCCAGAATAATCGCTATAATGCCATTTATATCGATGGAGCAGTTAACAACGACGTCTTTGGTCTTGCTGGTTCTGGTACCAATGGAGGTCAAACTGGGGTTAATCCATTTTCAGTTGATGCTATAGAAACATTTCAAATAAACATTGCACCTTTTGATGTTAGGCAGTCAGGATTTTCTGGAGGCTCTATCAATGCAATTACTCGTTCAGGTTCTAATGATTTTGAAGGTTCTGCATATGGTTTTGTACGGAATCAGAGTCTTGTTGGAAAAACACCTCCATCTTTGGTAGGTGATGGTGAGGATAGAGAAAAAGTGGCAGATTTTAGTGCGCTAACTTATGGTGTTCGTATAGGGGGACCATTGGTAAAGGATAAATTGTTCTTTTTCTTGAACTATGAAAGACAGGATGATGAAACGCCACAGCCATTTAATTTCAGTAATTATAGTGGACGTTCATCAAGATCCGAAATAGATGGACTAAGTAACTTTTTGCAATCTACCTACGGTTATAATCCTGGAATATTTGATAATAACACAAGAACATTAGTTAGTGATAAGTTAACAGCTAAGGTAGATTGGAACATTAATGATAGCAATACCTTATCCTTAAGGCATAGTTATGTCAAAGGAGATAACTTGGAGGCTAGAAATTCTGGAAATAGAAGTATAGGATTCATTAATGGTTCAGAATCTTTCTTGACAACGACCAATTCTTCAGCGTTAGAATTAAATACTAGATTTGGAAATAAATTTGCAAATAGTTTGATATTGACTTACACTGCTGTACGAGATGATAGAGATCCATTAGGTGATCCATTTCCAACTGTTGATATTCAAGATGGTGGAGGTTTCATATCCTTTGGATCTGAACCATTTTCAACTGCCAACCTTTTAAATACGGATGTAACCACAATTACTAATAACTTTGAAATCTATTCAGGTAGGCACACTGTAACTCTTGGGACTAACCTAGAATTTGCAACTATTAAAAACTTATTTTTTGCTTTTAATTATGGTGATTATACGTTTGAAGATCAGTTTGATGATGCAGGTAACCTTACATCTTCTGGTTTAAACCAGTTTCTTACCAATCAGCCTGCTGACGTATATCAACATGGATATTCTCTACTAGGGAATGGAACTGTTGGAGATGAATCTTCAGGTTCGGCCGATTTTAAAACTTTTCAAGCTGGTTTTTACATCCAAGATGATATTCAGGTAACTGATAATTTTAAAGCTACATTGGGAGCGCGTATCGATATTCCTTATTGGGAAGATGGAAATGTAAATCAAGATTTCAACACCCGCACAGTAGCTTTATTGGAAGCCAATGGGAAAGATTTACAAGGTGCACGTGTTGGTCAAGGAATTGATGCCACTCCTTTGTTTGCACCACGTGTAGGTTTTAACTGGGATGTAAATGGAGATCGTACTACTCAAATACGAGGTGGTATTGGAGTTTTTACTTCTAGATTGCCATTGGTATGGCCAGGGGGAACTTATAATAATAATGGTTCTGTTGGAGGATTTGTTTTTAGAACTGGTGTGCCATTTGAAGCTGATGTTAATAATCAATTGGAAGATCCAATACCAGGAAGTGGTGGAGTTGGTGGTAATATCGATTTAATATCGAAGGACTTTAAATTACCCCAAGTAGTGAAGTATAATATTGCTGTAGATCAAAAATTACCATTCTGGAATTTAATAGCTTCAGCTGACTTTTTATATACAGATGTAATAACAGATATCTATTACCAAAACTTAAACTTAAAGGGGCCTGCAGGTAATTATGAAGGTGCTGATAATAGGCCATTTTATGATAGAAGGGATGAGATAGATGATACGTATAATGGTATTTATTTAGCATCCAATACAGGTGGGGGAGACGCAACTAACGTGTCTTTTACCTTGAGAAAACCGTTTCAAAACGGATTTAGTGGGCAGGCTTCTTATGCATATGGAGTATCCAATAAGATATTTGATGGAACTTCTTCACAGAACAGTTCACAGTGGAGAAATATACAATCTGTAAATGGTAAAAACTCCACGCTTCCTGTAACTAGATCAGATTTCTCTATGGGGAATAGAATAACTGCGAATGTTTCTTATGAATTGACATGGAATGATAATGTTAAAACTACATTTGGTTTGTTCTATGAAGGTTCGCAAGGAGCACCTTACAGCTTTACATATAATGAAGGGCGTGATTTGTTGAATGATGATTCAAGGGACAATGCGTTAATTTATATTCCTGCTAACGCATCTGAAATTAGTTTTTCTGGAGATGCTGCTGAGCAAGCTGCTCAATGGCAACGTTTAGATACGTTTATATCAAGTGTAGATTACTTGAACGAAAACAGAGGCAAGTATGCTGAAAGAAATTCAGTTCAAGGACCATGGAGCCATATAGTGGATTTAAAAGTTCTTCAAGACTTTTCTTTGAACGTAGGATCTAAAAAACATACATTCCAGATCTCTGCCGATATTTTCAACTTTACTAATTTAATGAATAAAGATTGGGGTATAAAGAGATTTACAAGGTCTAACGTAAGTCCGTTGACTACTGTTTCAACAGGTTCAACGCCTACCTTTAGCGTTAACAACGCCATTGTTAACCCTGATGGTTCACCAAATATTGATCAATTGGATGATTTTGGGCTGCAATCTTCGAGATGGCAAGCACAGATAGGATTAAGATATATCTTTAACTAATTCCAAATTCAAGTAAAATTAAAAACCCACTTTTCAGTGGGTTTTTTAATGCCCAAAAATTAGTACTTTAGGGCTCTTAAAATTTATCTCATGTACGAAATTATACAAAGTTTACATTCTTATTTAGGCTATATCGTTTTGATCATATTGATCCTTGCGGTGGTAAATGCCATTTCTGGACTTTTTAGCAATAGAATATTCAACTTGGAAAAGGACTTTCGAATTAGCCTTTTTGCACTAATTCTTACGCATATTCAACTATTGGTGGGGCTAATCCTTTACTTTGTGTCTGCAAACGGCTTAAAGGCTATTCAAACTGTTGGTATGGGGGGCTTAAACTCTGCAGCTCGTTTGTTGGCGGTAGAACACCCATTTATAAATATTATTGCCGTAGTGCTCATTACCATAGGTTGGTCCAAACATAAAAAGGTCATGGAGGCCAAGAAAAAATTCAAGACGATCTCCATCTTTTACGGATTGGGATTAGTGCTTATTCTAAGCAGGATTCCGTGGGGACAGTGGTTTTAGGCCAAGTCTATAATTAATGGGCCTTTCCCTTGACAACCGGACTATTTTGCTTTTTTAATTAGATAAACAAATACCGGAAAGTGGTCGCTATACCCAGCGGTGTAATTTCCTCCTGAATATGTCCGAAATGGATATCCCTTATAGGGTCCGGTTTGGGTACTGATATAGGACGGTTTAAAAATATCCGTTTTCCAGTATTGGTAGCTATTTGCATTGCTATTCAAGAAGTTTGTGGTGAATAGAATTTGATCAAAGAGATTCCATCGGTCTCTATATGCCAGTGATCCGAGTCCTTTTTTGTGTAATTTTTGCATGGGATTGTGCATCCATTCCATTGTATTGGGAGAAGACCATGAACCACCTACACTTAAAGTTGTTTTTAAACTGGTGTCGGTTGGGTCATCATTAAAATCACCCATACTTAAGATCTTTGCGGTATGATCTGTTTTTAGGATAGAATCAATGATACGCCTATTGAGTTTGGCAGCGGCTATTCTATTTGGTTTGCTCCTAGCCTCCCCACCGCTGCGGGAAGGCCAATGATTAACTATCAAATAAATTTTTTCCGAATCCAAAAAACCCTGAACCACCAACTGATCCCTGGTATAATCCCGTTCCCCCTCGTCATTAAAGAGCAATAGTCGCCTACTACTTGTATGGGCAGGTATAAAAGCACTTTGCTTATAGAGTAATGCTACATCAATGCCACGTTCATCTGGTGATTCGTAGTGTATGATTCCATACCCCTTTTCGTTTAAGTTAGGGTGTGCAATGAGGTCTTCGAGTACCTGTCTATTTTCAATTTCACAGAGACCAATAATATCTGGTGAAGTATTGGAGATATCAGCGCCAATTTCTGATAGGACTCTGGAAATATTTTCAATTTTCTGTTGGTATCTGTCGTTCGTCCAATGATCTTTTCCATTTGGGGTGCGATCATCGTCAAAGGTGTTGGGATCATTAATGGTATCGAAAAGATTTTCAACATTGTAAAAGGCAATAGTTCTTATATTATAATGGGCCTCTGCTTGCGGGTACAAAAAGCAAGGGGCACATAAAAAAAGTAAGGATATATATTTGAAAAGCATGTAAAGTCGATTATAAGCTCAAAATAATCAAAAAATTAAGAACAATATTGAATAATTATCGTATATTTTCTATCGTAAATTACGAATTAGATTTTTATCAATAGTATTACATGCATTCTTTTTGGTCTTTATTATTCTTTTTTGTCATCTCCTTCAATGCTTTTTCACAGAAAAATTTTGATGTTAAGGGTCGTGTTCTTGAGGGAAGCACTAAAAAACCAATTGGAGGTGCAAAGATTTTATTGGAAGGGTGGGAGGACTTTGTATTCTCCGATGAACAAGGCAATTTTCAGGCGTTTTCCAGTTCAAGGGATTTTGTTTTGGTGATTTTAAAGGCTGATTACACGACAAAAAAATATCCAATAAAACTTGAAGGGGAGTCTCTAGATCTTGGTGACATTTTTCTGGAAAGGGATATTACTTTAGAAAAAACCGATAATCTAATAGCGCTTACCGAGGCAGATTTGGCCGACGATGAAAGCAGTTTTGGGAACATGGGTATCTTACAGGCTACAAGGGATGTTTTTTTAAATAGGGCCGCCTTTGATTTTGGCCAGGCTTTTTTTAGGGTTAGAGGTTACGATGCCGAAAATGGACTAGTACTCATCAATGGTCTGCCTATGAACAAGATATTTAATGGCAGACCACAATGGAACAACTGGGGAGGTTTGAATGATGTGGTGCGTAACCAAGAATTTTCCAACGGTTTGGATCCATCAGACCACAGCTTTGGGAGGCTTTTGGGCCTTACCAACATAGATACAAGACCTTCTTTAATGCGTCCAGGAACAAGACTCTCTTCTTCTGCTTCCAATAGGACCTATACAGATAGATTTATGGCAACCTATAATTCAGGGAATAATGGGAACCAATTGTTCTATAGTATCTCTGCATCACGCAGAAGCGCAAAGCAGGGCTATATTAATGGGACATTGTACGATGCTTATTCGGTTTTTGGCGCTCTGGAATATCAAATCAATTCAAAAAACAGCCTTCTTCTTACCTCTATTTTCGCAAGTAATAGGCGTGGCCGGTCTTCGGCTGTGACCGAAGAGGTGTTTCAATTGGCGGGAAGAAAATACAATCCTTATTGGGGTCTGCAAGACGGTCAAATTAGGAATTCACGAGAGCGAAGAATCAATGAGCCCATTTTCATGTTCAATCACATGTTAAAGGCAAAAAATATTCGGATTAGTTCTGGAGCGGCCTATCAGTTTGGGACAACTGCGAGAAGCAGGCTTGGCTATTACAATGCACCAAATCCAGATCCTACCTACTATAGGTATTTGCCAAGTTATTATATCAATAGCCCTATTGGAGCCAATTTCGAAAGTGCTAGGATTGCTAAGGAAGCTTTTTTAGAGGCTCCACAATTGCCATGGAATACCCTGTACCAGTCCAATATTAATGCTATTCCGGTTGGCATGGCCTCCTATCTTTTATATGATGACATGACAAGGGATAAACAAATTACTTTGAATACGGTGGCGAACATTAAAATAGGTGAACATGTTAAATTGGATGTAGGAACAACCTACAAAAAGCTGGATTCCAACAATTATGCAGAAATCAACGATCTTTTAGGTGCAGAGTATCACGAGGACAAAGATGCTTTTTCAGATACCCGAAATGATGTAAACGGGGATCTTTTAAAGTATAAAGGGGATACATTCAACTATAGTTATACGTTGGAGGCTTCGGATTGGAATGCTTTTATCCAAGGGAGATACAATTACAAATCATGGGACAGTTTTTTATCCTTGCAGTACGGCAAAACAGAATACCAAAGGGAAGGATTATTTCGTAATGAGCGATTTCTTGGATCTATCGGACAAAGTGAAAAAGTATTTTTTACCCCTATGGGGGTAAAAGGGGGACTAACCTATAAGGTCAATGGAAGGCATTGGATGAGTGTGAACGGCGTCTATTTAAAAAAAGCGCCGACCCTTCAAAATTCCTTTGTTAATCCACGAGAAAGCAACCAGGTAGTTCCAAATCTACAGCACGAAACCAATTCCTCGGTGGACTTCAATTATTTTATCCGCCTCCCCAAAGTAATGGGACGCCTAACAGGATTCTATTCCCGATTTCAGAACACGACCGACATAAATTTTTTCTTTGTGGATGCTGGTGTTGGTTCCGATTTTGTTCAGGAAGTGGTTACCGATTTGGACAAATTGCACATGGGGGTAGAGTTTGGTCTGGAATACCAAATATCCCCTTCTGTAAAGCTCTCCGCAGTAACCGCTATTGGAAAGTACCTGTATGCAAGCGACCCATTTGTGAGTATTAATTTTGATACGGCCGGGGCAGAGGAGGATGTGCTGGATGAACGGGGATTTATAGATCTTGGAATTGCTGAGATAAAGGACTATAAACTGGCACAAGGACCTCAAAAAGCATATGCCTTCGGTATTGAATATAGGGATCCAAAGTATTGGTGGGTTGGAATGACCGCGAATTACCTGGCCAACAACTATAGCAATATTTCTACTATTACCAGGACCCAAAGTTTTTATTTGGATCCAGAAACAGGGAGTCCATTTCCAGAAGCCACCGAAGAAAATGTAATGAAATTATTACGGCAAGATCCCTTGGATAATTTTTATTTATTGAACCTGGTGGGCGGTAAGTCGTGGTTGGTCAATTCAAAATATATCAGTGTTTTTGGGAGTGTCAACAATGTGTTCGACACGGTTTTTAGGACAGGGGGTTATGAACAGAGTAGAAATGGTAATTATGGACAGTTGGCCAGGGACAACGCCAGTGGCAACCCTTCATTTGCCCCAAAATATTGGTATGGATATGGGCGTACTTATTTTCTAAATCTGGCTTTTAGTTTTTAAATCTGTTACATGGATAACATGAAATTACACATAAGGCATCTTTCAATTCTAATTATACCACTAGCACTATTGGCATCAAGTTGTGTTGCAGATAGGTCCTTTGATGTCCCTAAAATTGAGTGTGGAGAAGGGTTGGTTGCCAACATCAGTTTTGCAGAACTTAAGGGGATGTATGTTGATGGTGTATTTCAAATTCAAGAGGAATTGGTCTTGGAAGGATATATCAACTCCTCGGATCTTTCAGGAAACTTCTTTGGAACATTGCATTTACAAGACAAGGCACAAAGTCCCGAACATGGGCTTCAAATAGAGTTGGATGCAAGGGACTACCATCTTTTATATCCTGTTGGCAGCAAGGTGTACATTAAATTAAAAGGTCTTTATTTGGGCGTTGGCAAAGAAAGCTATAAGCTGGGAGCCGTTTTCAGCTCTTTTGGGAACTTATCTGTAGGAAGATTGCCCGTTGCAGCTGTTAAGAAGCACGTTATTAATTCTTGCGATGCAACCTTTGACCTGCAAGCTATTGAGACAGGGCTGGATAACTTGGTTGAAATCCCCTTGAATACCTTGGTTGAATTTGATCGGGTGGAATTTGAAGAAGGAGAATTGGGCAACACCTATGCTGAATATCAAAAAGAGACGGTGAGGATCCTTAAAGATTGTGATGGTGCAAACATTGGACTATTAAATAGTGGGTATTCAGATTTTCAATCAGAACTGTTGCCGGAAGGGAACGGCAGGATTAAAGGGATTTTGTTGAAATCAAAAAATGCATTTCAATTGGTCATTAATAATTTGGAAGATGTTAATTTTTCTAATGAGCGGTGTAAAATAATACCCACGGAATTTACGTCTGAGAACGTTTTTATATCAGAACTAGCAGACCCCAATAATAATACTGGGGCTAGGTTTGTTGAGCTATTTAATTCGGCTGCCCAACCTATGGACCTTAATGGCTGGACACTTATGCGATATACAAATGCCAATACCGAGGTGAGTTCATCTTTGGATTTGTCAGGTCACCAAATTGGGGCCAACAAGACCTTGGTGATTTCTCCCAATAAGGAAGAATTTGAGCTGATATACGGATTTGCTCCAGACATTGGGGTTGCTACCAATAGTCCAGCCGACTCCAACGGGGATGATAATTTGGTTTTGGTAGATCCATTTGGAAAAATAATAGATGTTTTTGGGGTGCCTGGAGAGGATGGCTCGGGGACCAACCATGAATTTGAGGATGGTAGGGCAGAAAGGGTAAGTGGGGTCTCAAGAGGAAATCCAATATTTACCTTTGAGGAATGGTTGATTTACAATGATACCGGTGGGAACGGGACTATTAATCTGCCGCAAAATGCTCCTGAGGATTTTAGTCCAGGATGGCATCAGAACTAAAAAAACCTCCAACTAGAATATTTTAAGTCGGAGTTTTTTGAGTCTAAAATTATTCTATGGGAAAATTTTCGTTAGCCGTTACTTCTTGCATTTGTTTTGCATGACGTTCAGTATGACCGGACATGAATAGGAATATTTGATAGGCATCAATACTTACAAAAGACAACTGACCATAATGATTTCTACCTCCACTCTTTAAGAATTGAAGGCCTCCAAAGTTTCTTCAGGTGATACAATTTTTTACTGGGCTTAAAAATTAAAAGGCAAGTATACTAGAATTCATATTGTTGTAAATCCAAGCGGTTCAAGATTTTCTTAATTAACAACTAGTTTGGGTATGCGTGGGTCATCATGCAATTTATATGGATCTTTAATGGATGTCGCTCAATACTTTTTCCAAGTCCTCTATCCGTATGGGTTTTAGAATGTAATTGTTTACGAGCCCATACATTTGCACTTTTTGTATATCCATGGGGTCTATGGAAGAGCTAATGACATATATGGTAACGTGCTTCCTATTGTTATTTGGAATTTTTATAAAATCCTCCAAAAACTCCCATCCATCCATAATGGGCATATTAATATCAAGGAATATAACATTGGGAAGCTTTTTATTCTGTTCTGCCAGGAGTTTTAAACCATCAATAGCTTCTTGACCGTTATTGAACACAAGAATTTCATCGCAAAAATCAATTTTTTTCATGATTTTTTTGGTGCCATAAATAAATATGTCGTCGTCATCTATGATACAACTACTTTTCAATTTCCCCATTATATTACGCTTTTACCAATTTTTTATTTTTCTGGGCAATCATTAAGGTAACCTTAAAAGTAGTTCCTTCGCCCACTTGACTCTCCACGCTTATTTTTCCATTCATGGCCTCTACTTGGTTTTTTGTGATAAAAAGACCAATTCCTTTTGCCTCCTTGTGCTTGTGGAATGTTTTGTACATCCCAAAAATTTTCTTGCCGTGTTTTTTTAAATCTATTCCAAGGCCATTGTCTTGAAAAATGAGGGTGTAATTACTTCCCTTCAGATCAGAGGAAATGGTAATTTTTGGCAATCTGTCTGGGGAACTATATCTAATGGCGTTTGTGAACAAGTTCAACAGAACGCTGTCCAAATAGGCAGGGATGGCCCTGACCATAATATTGCTTGGAACATCTATAGCACAGACAACTTGATTTTCCAAGATTAGTGCGGAAAGTGTTTTTTTGACATTTTTAATCCTTTCAAGGAGGTTGATATCTCTTAGACCGTTAGCTCCTTGTGTTTTGGTCTTCACCACATCACTTAAATGCAAAATAGTTTCATTTAAGCTCCCGCCAGAATTTTCAAGCAGTTTGACTAATTCGTTTTTCTCCTGTTCATTTTCTTCTTGTTTTAAAAAGTCGATCAACATAGAGATATTTGAAGCGTGGGATCTAAGGTTATGGGATACAATATGGGCAAAATTCAGCAAACTGTTATTTTGATTTTTGGTGATGTCAAAAAGAAGTTTTGTTTCATTCTCCGCTTCAATTCTTGAAGTGATGTCCATTATCTGAGAAATGAAATGGGAAAGTTCACCGTTGATATTTTTTATTGCCGATACGGTGAGCACCGCATTAATGATACTTCCGTTTTTATGGAAATAGCGCTTTTCCATTTGGTACCCGTCCCTTTTCTTTTGAACTACTTCGTTTAACAAGTCTAAATCTTTCTCTAGGTCATGAGGATGTGTAATATCCTGAAAAGTCATTTGTAAAAACTCTTCTTTAGAATAGCCAAATCCCTTACAAAGGCTAGTGTTCACGTTTATCCATTTTCCGTCCACGGCTACAATAGCAATGCCCATGGCGGAATTTTCGAAGGCACCTTGAAATGATTCTTCACTACTTGTCAGCTTTAATTCAGTGTGCCGAAGCTCGGTATAGTCCCAATTTGTACCAACAATCCGGACAGGTTTCCCATCTTCATTTTTTAAAACTTTGCCAATGGCCCTTATATACCTAATACTACCATTGGGCCAAAGTATTCTAAACTCCGTATCATAGGATTTCTCTCCTGAAATGGCTTTTGCCAAACGTTGGTCCACATGGTCCCTATCGTCTGGGTGAATAATATTCTCGTAAGCGTCATAGGTTGAAGCAAAATCTTCCGCCTTTATTCCAAAAAGCTTATACATATTGCTGTCCCAAACAGCAGTATCAGAAGCTATTTCGTAATCCCAAATACCTATTTCAGCGGCATCCATGGCAATTTCAAGTCGCTGAATGGTCTCTTGGTAGCGCAATTCTTCCTTCTTCTTTTGTGTTATGTCCTGTATAGTTCCAAAAATCCGAGTACATTTCCCATCGATTATTTCGCCATTTCCTTTTTTCTTAACCCATTTTTCCTTTCCATTTGCAGTAGTTATCAGAAAATCTTCGCTCCAAGATATTCCCTCGGTCAGGGTGTTCATGATAACTGAGGTTATTCTGTCTCTATTGAATCCTTCTTTATAAAATAATAATGTACTTTCTAAAGTAGGCTCATAATCCAGGGGCACTTCCATGATGGCTTTTGTAATCGCAGTCCAATAAATATCACTGGAATCAATTATTATTTCCCAACCTCCAATAGGAGTAGTATCCAAGTTGTTTTCTAGTTTTACTTTCCTGGGTGATGCCAACGCTATTTCCTCCACACTAATAATTAGGCCCCCATTATTTCCCTGATGGTCCTTCCAGGGATTGGTTTTCCAAAGGAGTTTTTTGAGTTGGTTATTGCTGTTCAAATATTGATGGCCCAAATTGGTGCTTATATCACCTAGTAGGCTAAGATCAAATGTGTCCAATATATTCTTTGGAACGAACGGAAAGACATCTAAAAAGTTTTTGCCGATTATGTCATTTTCTTCCAGGTCATATTCGTTTCGCAAAACTTTTGAACAGCGGATAAATCGCAAATCGTTATCCAGTATAGCTGTCGCATTGGGGGAAAATTCGATCAGTGATTTTATAATTTCCGTTTTCAAACCTTAGAAGTGTTAAACTATTAAAAACTAATTAGTTAGATAAAAATAGCACTAAAATTTCGAATTTAGGATAAAACCAGCAACTTTAAGAGAATAAAATCTATTTTGTAAAACTATAGGATAATTCTATAATTTGATAATTTATTAATATAGTTTGTCTATTACAAGAGGAACCTAATAATGTAATTTTTGACTTGTAAATATTGTGCGACTATACGATTAGAAAGATTTAAGCTACCTTATTCCCTTTAATGGGCATAGGCGTTTTTAATTATATAACAATGAAAGAAACAACAGAAAAGTTTTATTCCGCCATACGAAATGGTGACCTCCATTTAATTGAGGAATTGATATCCAAAGATGCCTCTTTAATAAACGTCAAGGACCAACGAGGTTCTACTCCGTTAATTTTGGCAACCTATTATGAACATAGTGCTGTTGCCAATTTGTTGTTAGATCGTGGTGCAGATATAAATGAAAAGGACAGTTCGGGAAATACGGCCTTGATGGGTGTTTGTTTTAAGGGGTTTACAGCAATAGCCAAAAATCTTATCGATAAAGGGGCCAATGTGAATACGACCAACGCCATGGGGGCAACTGCTTTAATCTATGCCGCAACTTTCAACAGGACAGAGATTGCCAAAATGCTCATTACAAAAGGTGCAGATATTTCCGTTAAGGATGCAAGGGGGCAAACTGCTTATGATCATGCAAAAATGCAGAACAATGAGCTTTTAATGGATTTGCTGACATTGAGAAGATAGCTGGTTTTTCCAATCTTTTGGCATCAATGCCCAGTAATAATTGGACCGCCCAAAATATTAATATTAATTTTGATCTAGAATTTCCTGGATATGGCCAAAGAATTAAATGTAGCATTAATACAGACCACTTTGTTTTGGGAGAACCCCCAAGCCAATAGGGAAGCCTTTTATGAAAAGATAAAGGGTATTTCCAAGGCGGTAGATCTTATCATCTTACCCGAGATGTTCCATTCTGGATTTACGATGAGCCCCAATCACATGGATAATTCAGAAGGTCAAAAGACCTTGGATTGGATGTTGCAAATCTCCAGGCAAGAACAGAAAGCGCTAACAGGAAGCATTCCTTTTTATGAGCATGGAGACTATTTTAACCGACTCTTTTTTGTAGAGCCCAATGGAAAATATCATCAATATGACAAGCGACATACCTTTACCCTGGCAGGAGAATCCAAAGTTTATAAGGGAGGAAAAGAAAGGCTGGTCCTGGAATATAAAGGATTTAAGATTTGTCCCCTAATCTGTTATGACCTTCGCTTTCCCGTTTGGGCCAGGAATACGGTAGATTATGATGTATTGCTCTTTGTTGCCAATTGGCCCAAGACACGTGTTTTTGCATGGGATACGCTTTTAGCGGCTCGGGCCATTGAAAATATGGCATATTGCATTGGTGTAAATAGAATTGGCAGTGATGATGGTGGCTATGAATATTCTGGCCATTCTGCGGTATATGATTCACTTGGTAAAACTTTGGTGTTTTCAGAAGAAGACACCATTCTATACGCTACCTTACAAAAACCACATCTTGACGAAACAAGGGGAAAACTGAAATTTTTACAGGATAGGGATCGTTTTAGTCTAGAAGATTAAAGGATTCTATTAGTTCCCAATTTGCCCTAACTTCGATTACGGTTGGATAATAGATGACTTTTTCCGGACTAATTTTCTGAAGGAAACTTCCTGTATCCCATTTTCCGTTAGTGTTAGAGTCATAGATAATACGAATCATATACTTGGCAGGCTTCAGGTGATTGAATTGAAAGGCTTTTGGCTCGGTGGCATAGATTTCCCTTTTTGTCTTACCTGTTTCATCTGTTAACTGTATAATCAGGGGATAGGTTGGGTTTCCAACGAGATTTAATCCAAGATTGCCATAATCGGCATAGCTATTGGTTGAAAATGTATACGCTAATGTGTCATTTTCAGTTCCAAAAAAATCGCTGATTGCACCGGGTAACAGATCCATGGTATATCTTTCATTGGGTTCCAGAGCAAAATCAACAGTTACCCTATTTAGGACGCTATCTAATTTTGAACTGAATTTAACGGGAATAGAATCTTTGCTCAGCAGGGCAATTTTCGAAGAATCAATTTGAACTATCGGTATATTGGCACTAATATAGAAGGGTTCTTCAAAGGCCAAATTTCTATTTTGGTTAGGAGTTAAGACCAAGGAATCTGCGACAAGTTTGCGACTTTTTACCGTAAAAGTATCCTTTGTATTCCACTTTTCATTGGTCACCTGAAAGACAATGGAATCGGTTTCAAAAGGCGTAAACCAATAATTTAAGGTATCCTTTCCTGTTTCTTTTAAAACCTTCGTTTTTATGGTGTCTGGCAGTTTTGTCAAAGGCTCAATCACTATATGCTCGGCTATGCCTTGATAACCAAATATTATTTTGTTTTTGGCCGCATAACTTGGAACAGCAGCCTGATAATCGGGAATCTCTTTAAATAGGGTCAGGGCATAAATAGAATCGGTAGGTAATGATATGGTATCCGTCACAAATCCTATTTTGTCCACTTTTTGGTCGAAAAGGTTGTTTTTTCCTTCGTCCTTTACAGCAAATAGGGCATATTTTCCTTCTTTTAAATAATTCAATTTAAAGGTAGTGGCACTATCCAAGGTGTTGGTTATATAGTTTGGTGGTCTTTTGTAAATTGTGGAATCGGTATAACTGCTGTCCAGTTCATAGAGCATCACACTTACAAATTGGTCTACTTTTTTCTTGAAGGCATCCTGCACTGCACCAGAAAGGGATAGGGAGTCTATATAATTTCCTGTAGAAAAAACATAGGTCAGGAAGCTGTTGGGGTTGCCCTCGTTATTGTCCGTTATACTCTGCCCGAAATTTAGGGTATAGGTGGTGTTTTCCTTTAAGGTATCCTTAATTGTGATCTCAATAAATTTGCTCGCAGATCCCTGAGGGGTAATCAATGGGTTGTATTTTAAGGGAGGGGAAACAATGAGTTGTTTTTGAACATCCTTTAATTTTATATACTCATCAAAATAAAGCCTTATTTTCTTCGCTTTAAAGTTTATGGTCATATTCTCAGGTTCTGCCCTGAGCAATTTAGGAGGAGTAGTGTCTTTATCACCCCCCGATGGTGTTCCCCTTTTGGCACACTGTGCTAGGGCAAGTACCATTATCATAATAAAAAGGGAACAAAAAATCCGTTTAATCATAGCTTGGACCATAGAATACACGCAAAGAAACAACTAATTTGTAGCATTAAAAAATTATGGCACCACCGCCATGGTTGCAATATAAATTTTTACTCCTTCGGCTTCTTTTAGTGCAATGGAACAGGATTCCAGGGTAGCTCCCGTTGTAATCACATCATCAATGAGCAATACGTTTTTATCCTTTAAAAAAGAGTGGTCCAAAACCTTGTAAAGGTCCTGGTTATTTTGCCACCTGAAAAAACGGTTTTTTTTGGTCTGTGTTTTGGTATTTGCAGTTTTTATAAGGATGTGATCTACATAGGTGGCGTCCAAGTGTTCCGCCAACCTAAGTCCAAAAGTAGTCACTTGGTTATACCCCCTTTTTTTTAATTTCTTTTTGTGCAGGGGAACGGGAATAACGTAATCTATACGAAAAGTAGGATTTTCCTCGTTAATGTTATGACCGAACCAATCACCAAGAAAGTCGCCTATCTCTTGTTGGTTTTTGTATTTCAGATGGTGGATTACGTTTTTTACGATGCCATTTGGAGTAAAAAATAAGAGGGAATTTGCCTTTTCAATGGGTACAATTCCGTAAAAAATACGGTCAATTGGGTTTTCATCGATGAAATTGTACTCGGTGAGTGGTAGCTGATTCCGACAAAAGGTGCATAATAATCGTTCACCTTTACCCAAAGGTGTCATACATCCAAAACAGACCTGTGGGACTAGGATGTTGATGATATCATTCACTATATTTGAAAGCTTGGAATAGAACAAATCTTAATGAAACCTACTTTAATCGATGGATGTTCAAGATAATAAATTTAACTATAAAATAATCCTAGCCGCATTGGTCGCCGTTATTATCGGTGTGCTGATAGCGTTTTACTTTAGTTATGCCCAATCTCGAGGTCAGATCGATTTTTTAGAGCAGGAAAAAGGATTGTTGGTAAAAGACCTCACCTTGATGCGAACGGAGGTCGACCGCCTCTCTGCTTTAAACGAAGTGAACGAAATAGAACTACAAGATTCAAGATATAAAGTACAGCAATTGTTAGATTCTGTAGGGCGCCTAAATTTCTCTGTGGCCAAATTAAAGGAATACAAAAAGGAATTGCGTAAACTGGAAGCTAAACACGACAGTTTAAAGTTGAAGAACAATTTCTTGAAGTACAACAATATGTTACTTGCCGACAAGTACGATGATACCAGAAAGAAAATAGAAGAACTAAGGGGAAAGAGCAGTACGTTGGCGGAGCAAGAGGCATTGTTGAGAAAGAAGAACAAGGAGCTTAACCAACAGTTGAGAATCAAAAACTATTTAAAACTGACCAATGCCGAGGGCAGCGGTTTTAGGATGCGTGCCGGAAGTAAGCCTGTTAAAACAACCAAGGCCTCTACAATTGCAAAGTTAAGAGGATGCGTCACCATTGTTGGCAACCCTAATACCACCAAGGAAGAACGCATATTGTACTTTCAGTTCTTAGGACCAAATATGCAGATTATAGAGGATAACGCAAATACCATTTCAGTAAATGGTAATACCTATAGTAAAAGGGTGGAGCTTATTTTTATGGGAGAAGAATTTAGTGTCTGTGACTTTATTACCATTCCGGAAGGCTCTTTACAGGATGGCACTTATACCCTTAATGTTTTTGAGGATGAAAAATTACTATCCACCTCCGAATTTCAACTAAAATAAATTACTTCTTTTAAGGCTAAAATTCTATTTTTGCGCCATGGCAAAGCAAGAAGACGATTTTAAGAAAGTTATATCCCATGCCAAGGAGTATGGGTATGTTTTTCAATCAAGTGAAATTTACGATGGACTCAGTGCCGTTTATGACTATGCCCAAAACGGGGTAGAGTTAAAAAACAATATAAAAGAATATTGGTGGAAGGCCATGGTGCAGATGAACGAGAATATTGTGGGAATAGATTCCGCAATATTAATGCACCCAACTACATGGAAGGCTTCAGGGCACGTAGATGCCTTTAACGATCCCCTTATAGACAACAAGGATTCCAAGAAAAGATATAGGGCGGATGTTCTTATAGAAGACCATGTTGCCAAAATTGAGGCTAAAATTGACAAAGAAGTGGATAAAGCGGCCAAAAGATTTGGCGATGCTTTTGATAAGGAACAATTTTTGGCCACAAACCCACGAGTAGTGGATTATCAGGAAAAAGCGAGTTCTATTTTAAAACGCATGGGTAAATCTTTGGAATTCGAGGATTTGGCAGATGTGAAAAACCTTATAGAAGAATTGGAGATTGGATGTCCCTTGTCCGGTTCAAAAAACTGGACGGAGGTAAAGCAATTTAACCTTATGTTCGGCACTAAATTAGGGGCATCTGCAGAAAGTGCAATGGACCTTTACCTGCGTCCAGAAACGGCCCAAGGAATATTCGTCAACTTTTTGAACGTTCAAAAAAGTGGCCGTATGAAAATTCCTTTTGGTATTGCCCAGATAGGAAAGGCCTTTAGGAACGAGATCGTTGCAAGACAGTTTATTTTCCGTCAGCGCGAGTTTGAACAAATGGAACTGCAATTTTTTGTAAGACCTGGGACACAAAAAGAGTGGTACGAGCAGTGGAAAGAAACTAGAATCAAGTGGCATAATTCCTTAGGTTTGGGACAAGATAATTACCGTTTCCACGATCACGATAAGTTGGCACATTATGCAGATGCGGCCGCCGATATAGAATTTAAATTCCCATTCGGATTTAAGGAATTGGAAGGAATTCACTCCAGAACCGATTTTGATTTAAGTAGCCATGAGAAATTTTCAGGTAAAAAGCTTCAGTATTTTGATCCTGAACTTAATGAAAGTTACGTGCCTTATGTAGTAGAGACCTCTATTGGTGTGGACAGAATGTTCTTGGCAGTATTCTCCAATTCCCTGCAGGAGGAGGAATTGGAAAATGGAACTACAAGAACGGTTTTGAAAATACCTGCAGTATTGGCACCTACCAAAGCTGCCGTATTGCCATTGGTGAAGAAAGATGGTCTTCCAGAAATAGCCCATGAGATCATTGATGAATTGAAATGGGACTTTAAGGTTGTTTACGACGAAAAGGATGCGGTTGGGCGTCGTTACAGAAGGCAGGACGCCGCTGGAACCCCGTTTTGCATTACGGTAGATCACCAAACTTTGGAAGATAAAACCGTAACTATTCGCCATAGAGATACCATGGAACAGCAAAGGGTTGCCATTTCTGACCTAAAAACGATCATTTCCCAAGAGGTGGATATGAAAAATTGGCTCAAAAAAATGTAAAATCGTTTACAGCTTATAACTGACCTGAAAACTTCCATAATAATTTCTGGCATTACCGGGGTAGTAGTATCTGGGCGCTGCCCCGCCAAAGCCAACAGCATTGATCAATACGGATTGGGCATATTGTGCATTAGAAATATTGTTCACTCCCAAATCCACGCCGATCACAAAATCCTTAGCTATCTCTTTTTTATAGCCCAAGCGGGTATTTAGAATGGTAAAGGCCGCGCTGTATAAGGTAGTGGCGTCGTCAAGAGGAATTTCGTCTATATGCTGTAAGGTCGTGTTCCAGTATAAACCACTGGAATGTTTCAGTTGTATTCCTGTGTTAATTTTGTTTCTTGGGACTCCAGTCAGAGGATTCCCGGAGTAATCCGAATCTCCATCTACAAAATCTATAAACTTGTGGTTGTTGAGGGTATAGCTTAAAAATGGATGTAAAGCCAAGTCTGGGTTTATTTTGAACCTGTAATTGGCATCCACTTCCAAACCTTGGTGTTTGGTCCTGCCAGCATTTTTGCCAATAAATTGATCCTCTCCGATTCGTTGGGCCACCAATAGGTTTTTTATGTCCATTTGATATAAGGCGACTTTTAATTGGAGCTTTTTGTTTGCCAAAAGTAAATTGGTGCCCAGCTCATAGTTATTGCCAGTCTCTTGGGCAATATCGGGATTGATGATTCCTCCAGGTGTTAATGTTTCCTCGAGACTTGGGTTGGAAAATCCTTTGCTGATATTGGCGTATAGTAATTGAGTATCCGAAAAGGCATAGCTTACATCGAGGTTGGGCAAGAATACTGGTTTAAAATCCCTTTTTGCACTTTTGTTGTCTTCTGCAGTATTAAAGATGTCTTGGAAATCGTAAAAGGTTTTGTTGATGTTAAAACCAGCCTGCACAAGAAGCTTACTTGTCAATGGAAGGGTTATGGCTCCAAAGACATTCAATTGCCTCCTGAATTCCCTGTTATTGCTTATTTGATCGCCCTTAAGACTACCATTTCCATTATTATCCCGATATAAATTTTCAAAGGTTCCCCAATGGTACTCGTCCTTGTATAATTCTGATCCAAAGGAATAGTTGGTCTCCCCTGTTGGGATAGTAAAACTGCCGGTAAAATTTGTTCTAAACCCAAATCCATTGGTGAACTCATCCAGGATATTAAAAGGCCTAGGTTCATAATGGTCCAAATAGCTATAAAAAATACTGGTAGCGTTTTTTAGGTTTTTTGAAAATGCATGGCTATAGGTCAATCCCAGCAACGTGTATTTATTCGCTTCAAATCCTTGGGCCTGCTTCCAGGTTAAAGCCGCTTGAGTAGGGTCCTCATCAAATGCATCTTTACTGATGGAACTAGGGATTTGAGCTGTGTAGTCAATATAGTTTACCAAGAGTTCTATTTGATTCTTGGTATTTATAGAATAGGTGGTGTTCAAAAGAATCGCATCCCGTTCAAAACGGCTATTTTCCCTATACCCATTGGTTTCCATATGGCCATACTTTAGGCTTAGATCAATGTTGCCACTGCGGTGGGAAAAATCTAAATTGTTTTTTAGAAGCTCATAAGAGCCAAGGGTAAAATTGTTGGACAAAACGGAGCCATCTGTTTTTTGGGTTTTGGATTGCAATAAAATTGCCCCGCCCAGATTGGATCCATAAGCACTTCCTTTAGGGCCCTTTATGACTTCGATAGATCCTAAGTTTTCCAAGTCAAATGCTTCAATTGTGGAAAACCCGGTTCCATTGGTGATCGGAATTTCGTTGTAGTAGAGTCGCAATTTATCGGTACCAAAAGGTGTTCTGGCGCCCACGCCCCTAATTGTAATCCTGTTGGTGTTCAGGGCTCCTGACAATAAAAAGACTCCTGAAATTTGGTTCATGGTAGAAGCAATATCCAGCGGACTGTAATTTTCAAAGGTGGTGGCGCCAATGATATCGGTTGCGGTAATACCTATGACCGGATTCGACACCCTTTTGTCAGAAATTACAACTTCTTCAAGTTGGGTGATGCTGTCTTTCTTTATTTCTTGACCCAAAAGAATTTGGGTAAATAATACCAATGGTACAAATAACTTATTATTCATCTAAAATCTATATCCTAAAGAAATACCTCCGCGACTAACTATTTCCGGTGCAGTATCATCGCCCAGTAAATTTCGCCCTAGCCCAGTATATATTTCGGCAATAAAACCTCTTTTTGTAACAAATTTACCGCCCACAGAGATACCCAATGCAAAATCAGTATAGGTTTCCTTAGAATTGTTTTCATTGCCTTGTTCATCAAACGAATAATAGAAATCCTCTCCTGAATTAAGCATGCCAAAACCTTCCACAAAAAAGCCTTCTGCATATTGTTTGGAAAAGTATTGTCTGTAGTAGGGGGTTATGGAAAAATTACGGAAATAGTCCAAAATTTCATTTTCCTCGCCAATGTTAAAAAGAACACTTACTCCTAAGGAGGCCTCCTCGTTCAGCAAGCGTTCATAGGATAAATCCATGTAGGTGAATGTGATGAGATTAAAGGCATTTATCTTTAACTCGTCACTTGGTTGGGGATTACTAGAGATGTCTTGTGACCTGCCAAAAAAAATAACAGACATTATCAATGCGGTGGTTAGGAGTGTCTTCATGTGTATTTGGTTGATTTTTGAAGGAAAGATAAGAAGGATTTATTTTGCGGAGGACAATAGATCAAAAAAAAGGCAACCATTACTATTTTATGGGTCATTTTTAAAAATAGTAAGGGTGGTGGTTCTCGGAAAATTAGATTTCTAGGGCCAATTCCAAATTAAATGTTAAACGCAAATAAATAGAAATCCAACCTTTCCCTTCTAGCAAACATTGTCTATTTTTAGCCTTTATTAATTTAAACAAGTTGGAGTTAATTGAAATTCTACCCTTGTTAAAAAAGTAGTGATTTGAAAATAGTTTCATACAACGTGAATGGTATTAGGGCAGCTCTAAAAAAAGGTTTTCTGGAGTGGTTACAAGCCGTTGATCCAGATGTGGTTTGTCTCCAGGAGATCAAGGCTAACGAGGATCAGTTGGACCTAGAAGTATTCGAGGCTGCAGGATATCCTTACCACTATTGGTATAGTGCCCAAAAAAAAGGCTACAGTGGAGTTGCCATATTGTCCAAGCAAAAACCTGACAACGTGGTTTTTGGTACCGGAATAGATTATATGGATTTTGAAGGAAGAAACGTTAGGGCCGATTTTAATGGCGTTTCGGTCATGAGCTTGTATTTGCCTTCGGGCACCAATATAGCTAGATTGGACCTTAAGCTGCAGTATATGGCCGATTTTCAGGAGTATATCAGTGATTTGAAGAAGGAATACCCCCACCTTGTCATTTGCGGGGATTACAATATTTGCCATGAGGCTATTGATATTCATGATCCTGTTAGAAATAAAAACGTTTCAGGGTTTTTGCCTGTGGAAAGGGAGTGGATTGGAGATTTTATGGGGAACGGATTTATTGATAGTTTCAGACATTTTAACAAGGAGCCAGACAATTACACATGGTGGACGTACAGGGCCAATGCCAGGGCCAATAATAAAGGTTGGCGATTGGATTACGGAATGGTCAGTGAACCATTGGTGCATCGTTTAAAACGATCTGTGATTTTGTCGGAGGCAAAGCACAGTGACCATTGTCCTATTTTATTGGAATTGGAGCCCATTAGTTAAATGTGGAAATAGTTGTCTTTTAATACATAAGAAATAGTATTTATGGAATATAATTTACTTCCCCATACCGAGATAGAGGTCAGTAAGATTTGTTTGGGTACCATGACCTGGGGAAAGCAGAATACCGAAGAGGAAGGCCATGAACAAATGGACTATGCTTTGGAAAATGGTGTAAACTTTTTTGATACCGCCGAACTATACCCCATACCGGCTGCCAAGGAACGTTATGCGGATACCGAAAAAATTATAGGGAACTGGTTCAAAAAGACCGGAAACAGAGATAAAGTGATCTTGGCTTCCAAAATAGCCGGGAAAGCCGAGTTTACAAAATTTATCAGAACCACAGGATTTGATAAATCCTCCATTATAGAAGCGGTAGAAGGGAGCTTAAAGAGGTTGCAAACGGATTATATCGATCTATATCAATTGCACTGGCCGGAACGCAAGACCAATTTTTTCGGGCAAAGGGGCTATAGCCATGACATAACGGATCATTGGCAGGACAATATCCATCAGGTCTTGGAGACCTTACGGGATTTGATGCGTGAGGGGAAAATAAGAAATGTTGGACTTTCCAATGAAACTCCATGGGGAACGATGCGTTTTTTGGAAGAGAGCAAGGTGCATGTCAGCCTGCCAAGAATGATTACCGTTCAAAACCCTTATAGTTTACTAAATAGGACCTATGAAACCGGAATGTCTGAGATTTCCATGCGCGAGGATATTGGTTTGATACCCTACTCTCCCTTAGGTTTTGGGGTTCTCAGTGGTAAATACTTGGGAGGGAGGAAGCCCGATAATGCAAGGATCACACTATTTCCAAATTATAACAGGTACAGTGGGGATAAGGCTGTAAAGGCGACCGAAATGTACCATAAATTAGCACAGGACCACAATCTGTCCCTTACTCAAATGGCATTGGCATTTGTGAATTCAAGACCGTTTGTAAAAAGCAATATCATTGGGGCCACTTCCATGAGGCAGTTGAAAGAAAATATCGCCAGTATAGATGTGCAACTTTCCGAGGAGATACTGCAGGGAATAGAAGCCATTCACAATCAAATTCCCAATCCCGCACCGTAAATGGTTTCAGCACAGAAAATACAGTTTTTAGCTATAGGCACAGGGCAAATTGTGCTTATCCTCTTGGTGATCATTATCATATTGGTTTATATGCGAGTGAATAGGGACAAAAACTAATCAAATAAGCTTGAGGCTATATCTTCAATTTTGGAAACCAGCGCAATGTTAATTTTTGTGTTTTTTAAGGTGATCTTATTGTTTTTGGAGACATAAATAGTGGTAAAGCCCAATTTTTCAGCCTCTAATATGCGCTGTTCCACCCGTTGTACTGGTCTAATTTCACCTGCCAAACCTATTTCCGCAGCAAAACACACCCCCTTGTCAATAGGAACATCCTCATTGCTGGAAAGTATGGCTGCCACCACAGCGAGATCAATGGCAGGATCGTCCACTGAGATTCCCCCAGTAATATTTAGGAAGACATCTTTAGCTCCTAATTTAAATCCTGCACGTTTTTCCAATACCGCCAACAACATATTCAAACGCTTGGCATTGTAACCTGTTGTGGAGCGTTGTGGGGTCCCATAGACCGCCGTACTGACCAAGGCTTGTATTTCTATCATTAATGGCCTCATGCCCTCCACCGTGGAAGCTATGGCGGTGCCACTAAGGCCCTCATCATTTTTGGAAATCAATATTTCCGATGGGTTGTTCACTTCCCGTAGCCCGCTTCCTTGCATTTCATAAATTCCGAGTTCTGCGGTAGATCCAAATCTGTTCTTAAGGGCTCTCAAAATTCGGTATACGTAATTGCGGTCCCCTTCAAATTGGAGAACGGTATCTACCATATGCTCCAATATCTTCGGCCCGGCTATGGTACCATCTTTGGTAATATGGCCTATTAATATTACGGGGGTATTCGTCTCTTTGGCAAATTTTATGAGTTCAGCGGTGCATTCCCTAATTTGCGAAATACTACCGGCGGCAGATTCAATGTAATCGGAATGAAGCGTCTGTATGGAATCTATAACCACAATATCAGGTTCCGTGGCTTCGATTTGCTGAAATATATTCTGGGTCTTAGTCTCTGTTAGGATGTAACAGGTTTCGCTATTGGGATGTATGCGATCGGCCCGCATCTTTATTTGTTTCTGGCTTTCCTCTCCTGAAACATAAAGGGTCTTATAAGGCAATTTTAGGGCAATCTGAAGAAGAAGCGTGCTTTTCCCGATACCAGGTTCCCCTCCTAAGAGGATAAGGGAGCCAGGGACAATCCCGCCCCCAAGAACACGATTGAACTCTAGGTCATAGGTGTTTAACCGTAGTTCTTTCTCCGTGTTTATTTCATTGACCCTAAGGGGTTTTGAGACTTTTTTGGCCGTATTTGTAGGGCTTTTCCAACTCGATTTCTCCTCTTTTTGAACTACCTCTTCAACAATGGTATTCCATTCTTTGCACCCTGAACATTGCCCTGCCCATTTGGCATATTGAGTACCGCAATTTTGACAAAAAAAAGCTGTTTTTATTTTGGCCATTCCTCTGTATTAGATTCTGGCTAAAGGTACTAAGAACTTTGAAAACAGAAGGATTGTTTTAAAGGGTCATTAAGGTATAAATGGCTACTAATTACTTTTTTTGCCATCACCCATTTTGGTCTAGTATCCGAAATCTGCTTTTAGGGCATCCATTTTTTCCAAGGCCATATCCTTTGTCAGAAAATCGATTTCTTCCATGCCAAAAGCCTTTTCAAAGGTACGGAGCGCTTTTTTGGGCTCTCCTTTTTGCTCATAATGTTCCCCTTCAAAATAAAACCCCAGCATAGTTCCCGGAAATTCCTTTTTGCAAAGCTCGGCAAGGTCTAAAAGGGATGCCAGATCCTCTTTTTTTCTACAGGCCGCATAAATGGCCATAACGTCGTTGAGCTCAACGGATTTTTTAAACCCAAACAGATCGGCAATCATCGCATACTTGTCTTCAAGATATTTGTATACAGGCTCTTCGGATGTTAATATTTTTTCCTTGTATTCCTTCTTGTTAATGGGCTTGAACATATTGAAAATATTGTCCAATGCTTTTCCTATCCCATAAGTTACTACTGAAGTATGATCCGCACTATCATAAACATCGAAGAAATAATGAAGGGACTCCTTGTTGAGGTCCTTGATGGATTGGTTCATGGCCATTATTCTGTTTTTGTCGGTACTGTTTTCGCCCTCAACGATCAAACTATAAAAAATCTTATTGTTTATAGCTGCCAATCTTGATGGAAGTCGATTTTCCATTTCCGGGGCCAGGGTTGGCGATATACTGATATAAGCATTGAACAGGGAGTCGTCCTTAAAAAGATAAAAGTTTCCAAAATTAGCGGTGATATCATAACCGACAAACATTTTAAAAGGGGCCGTGCTATAATTGGAATCCATATATGGGATTAATTCCATACCTAAAAATTCAAAAAACGATTTCCCCTTGTCGGTAGGTAGTCCGGTTGCTTCATCAAAGCCACAATCATTAAAGCGAAGGCCATTTTTGCCCTGCTCTACCCCTACAATAATGGATTCTGGCATTCCACTGAACTTACTGTAAAACTTGGCATTGGCCACAACATTGTCAAAGAGGTATTCTGCGTCCAAAACAACAATTAGCGGGTATTTCTTTTCATCGGTATAGTTTTCGGGGATATAGTATCTTACATCTCTCTTCTCTTGAAGTTTGTACGACTCAAAAATTTCCTTGGTAACTTGGGCGTTGGCGCCAAAACATAATAACAATGCAATAACTGCGGTTAACCGTTTCATAAAATTGAATTTAAGCAATAGAGGACTATTGGTTTCTGTTCAATAACGGTAAGACGAGAAAAGATATTGCCCCAAATATAACCACCATCATGGTTTGTGATATCCACATGATCCAACCAAAGGCATCACCTGAAACTTCACTAATTCCAAATACTGCCAAAGAAGAGCTTACAGCAATGGGATATATTCCAATTCCGCCATTGGTGGCAGACATGGCAAATGCACCCGCGGTAAAAGCAACCAAAAGTTGGCTCAATGTTAGCTCAATGGTTTCAGGGACTGTAAATTTGATTACCCAAAACATGCCAATATAGGCTACCCAGATAAATATTGTGTGAAAGATAAATGCCCATTTGTACTTCATTTTAAAGATGCTTAAGACTCCTTCCACCAGACCTTTGACAAACCTTTTTATTTTTTGTGCAAACTGAAATTTTGATTTCTTTATAAATAAAAAAAACAGGGCAATACCAAGAATCCCGATTCCCAAAAGAACAAGAAGGCTGGTAGGATTAAAACCCCTTTGTTGAAATACATTTAAAATGATATCTGTTTGTAAAAAAAGAGCAGTGATTACAACCGTGAAGAGCATAAATAGATCTACCACTCTTTCGGTAACGATGGTGCCAAAGCCTTTTTCAAAGGGAACCTTTTCGTAGGTGGTCAAGGCTGTGGCCCGTAATATCTCTCCTGATCTTGGAATACCCAAATTTGTAAAGTATGCAATCAATATGATAAGGACATTATTGCTCACTTTGGGTTTGTATCCTAAGGGTTGCAGCAGGTAATTCCATCTGATAGCCCTAGAAATATGGCTCAGAATGCCTATAAACACAGAAATGCCTACCCAAAAAAGATCTGCCTCCTTGATATAAAACAAGATCTGCTGTCTGTCTTCGGGTGACGTGCTATAAAAGGAATACCAGACTAAAAATACGCCCAGGGCTATTGGGAGTACAGTCTTTAATTTGTTCGTTAAGGATTTTTTCAAAATTAGGTCAACAAATTAGTTTCCTCATTGGGAAATACCAGAGCGGGATTGAATTTTTTGGCATCTTCTATATCCAATCGGCCATAGGCAATAAGGATAAGTACATCGCCAACGGCAACCTTTCTTGCGGCAGCGCCATTTAGGGTAAGCTCGCCACTTCCTCTTGGACCTGGAATAGCATAGGTTTCCAATCGCTCACCATTGTTGTTGTTAACGATTTGAATTTTTTCGCCTCTTATAATATTGGCGGCATCCATTAGATCTTCATCAATAGTAATGCTACCTATATAATTTAGGTCCGCACCAGTAACTTTTACTCGGTGAATTTTTGATTTTACTACTTCTACTTGCATGGGGCAATGATAATTATGCGGCAAAGTTAATTAATTTAAGCCTATATTGTCTATTAGTCGTACACCATCGGCAAAAACTGCAATAAAGGCCCTATATTTTTTATCTTTCTTTTTGTGATCTATAGGTTTTAGGGTGTCTTCTTCGGAAATTTGTAAGTATTCCAAACGCAGATTCGGGTGTGCCTGGAATTGTTCCGTGGCCCATTCTATAATAGATAAAGGGCTGTGGTCCGGGAATTTTTGACTTATTTTTTTTAGGGTTTCATATATAAATCCCGCTTCTTTTCTTAATTCCTTGGATAATCTTTCGTTTCTGGAACTCATGGCTAACCCGTTAGGTTCCCTTAGAATGGGACAGCCAATGATCTCTACGGGAATATTCTGCAGGTCCACTAGTTTTTTGATGATTTGGAGTTGTTGGAAATCCTTTTCCCCAAAATAGGCTTTGTCAGGAGCTACGGTTAGCAAGAGGGATTCTACAATGGTACCTACGCCATCAAAATGACCTTCCCTAAAGGCCCCTTCCATAACCTTGTCCAATCCTTGGAAATCATATTTTTTTGAAACAACATGTTCTGAATACATTTCCGATACCGAGGGCGCGAAAATGATTATATCCTTGGAAATGCTGTTTAAAAGAGACGAATCTTTTTCTAAAGTCTTGGGGTATTTTAGCAGATCTTCCTGATTATTGAACTGCGTAGGGTTTACAAATATGCTTACGATGGTGAGGGCATTTTCAGATATGGACCGCTCCACAAGGGAGGCATGACCTTGGTGTAATGCACCCATAGTGGGCACCATGCCCACTTTTATGGCATTACTATTGATGGTGTCAAGGAATGATTTAAGTTCGTTTTTGGTTTGGAATACCAACATGTTTTAAGTTTAAAAGCTAGCAAACTTATATAATTACAGCTAATCTGCATAATTTTTGTAATTTTGCAGCTACGCTTACACGATAAATAAAATATTGCTTTTATGAATGGTAAAAAGATATTGTTTGTATCTTCAGAATTAGTGCCCTATCTACCAGAGAACGAAGTTTCCTTAATGTCTTATGAAACCCCTAGGATGGTCAACAGTAATGGCGGCCAGATTAGAATTTTTATGCCAAGGTTCGGAAACATAAATGAACGAAGGCACCAGTTGCATGAGGTCATACGTTTATCGGGAATGAACTTGGTCATTAATGACATGGATATGCCCCTAATTATAAAAGTGGCCTCTATCCCTAGAGAGCGCATTCAAGTATACTTTATAGATAATGAAGAATATTTTAAGCGTAAGGCCACATTTACTGATGAAAACGGTAAACTTTTTACGGATAATGACGAACGTGCCATTTTCTTTGCTAAGGGTGTTGTTGAAACGGTTAAAAAGTTAAACTGGTCTCCGGACATTATCCATGTTCATGGATGGATGGCTTCCCTACTTCCTTTATATCTTAAAAAATATTATGCCGATGAGCCTTTATTTGCCGAGAGTAAAATAGTGACCTCTGTATATAAGAAAGGTTTTGAAGAGGAGTTGGACAAGGATATGATCAAAAAAATCTCATTTGATGGGGTTGCTGAAGATAGCATAAAACCTTTGGCTACACCCAATTATAATAATTTGTTAAAAGTAGCGGTAGATCATTCTGATGCTGTTATTTTGGCCTCCGAGGATGTTCCCCAAGAATTACAAGAGTACATCTCTCAATTGGAAAAGCCTGTTTTGTCTTATGTGCCCATCCAGGAATTTGAGGAGGCATATGCAAATTTTTATAACAACGAAGTCTTAAAATAATTTTCATGGTATTTTTTAGAAAGATAATTTTTTCTGCTTTTGCGGGAGCAATGTTCGTACTGGCCTTTGTTTCATGTGAAGAGGACATCACTACCATTGGGAATGGGGTGTTGGGCGGAGAGCCTTTTGAAAACGAAAGTGCCTCATATGATGTGTTTGCCTACAATAGGAAAATAGAGGCTGTTCAGACCAATAAATTGCCCATCTATCAATTGGGAATTTTTAACGATCCCATTTATGGTAGAACCGAGGCATCCATAACTTCGCAAGTAAGATTGGCCGGTGGAACAAGTCCAATTTTTGGCACATATAACCAAACTACGGAAAATAATTCTGTCACGGACAGTGTAATCGCTACGATACCAGAAAATGAAACGGTAAAGGAAGTTTATTTGTATATCCCGTTCCTCATTAAAGGTGCTAATGAAAGAGACTCCGATAGTGATGGGGTGGATGATGAATTTGATGTGGACATCAATGATCCAAATAGTGATTCGGATGGCGATGGGCTCTCAGATAATGACGAACGTATTGCAGGCTCCGATCCATTAAACATGGATACTGATGGTGATGGTATAAATGATGGCGAAGATGATAGTACGGCTACGGGAATATTTTCAAAAAAGTTTGACCTTGACAGTATATACGGGAACAGAAACAATCCATTTAGATTAAAAGTAGCTCGTTCTACTTATTTTTTAAGGGATTTGGATCCAAACACCAATTTTCAACAAGCACAGGAATACTATTCTTCCCAACAATTTTCTCCTACATATGTTTCAGATATCTTATTTGACGGAGAGGTGACCATAGATGATAAGGAAATACTATTCTTTAAGGAGGATGACCCGGATACTGCTGATATAGATGAATCACAAGAGGTTGCCACTAGACTTGCCCCTGGGATTAGGGTGCCGCTGAACAATGCTTTTTTTCAACAGAATATTTTGGATAAAGAAGGAGCTTCGGAACTCTTGAACCAAGGAAATTTTAGTGATTTTTTCAGGGGTATACATATGTCTATGGACACTTCAGCTGAGAATATCCTCATGTTGTTGGACCTGACAAAAGCCAATATCACTATCAATTATGATCATGATAGTGTGGATACGAACAACACTGCCGATGACCCTACGGACGATACAATAGTTCAATTAAATAAGAATTACATTCTGAGCCTTCTTACTGGTGGGACGACCACTCCTATAATTGGGAATGCGGTGAATACTTTTATCAATGAAGCTTATCCAACAGATATTATGGACAGCATGGACTCCGGAGCCAATACTTCAAGGATCTATGTTAAAGGAGGAGCGGGATCCTACGCCCAAATTAAATTGTTCGATGAGATCAACGGCAGAGAATTCATCAATCAGATAAAGGCCAATAATTGGGTAATTAATGAGGCTAATTTGGTGTTTTATGTAGATAGAAATACCTTGGATGCAGCCGGTAACGTGGTTGAACCACCTAGGTTGTACCTCTTTAATGAAGAAACAGGAGTGCCATTATATAATGCACAAATTGAATTTTCAACATCCACAACGGCTTTAGGATCGTATTTAAACCACGATGGAATTTTAGAAAAGGGAAGTAACGGGAAGGGAGTGAAATATACAATACGTATTACGGAATACATAAATAATTTAATCATCCGGGACGCTACCAATGCTACTTTAGCACTTTCTTTAACTTCTGATATAAGGGTGTCAAACGTGTCTAATTCGGTCTTAAAGGATAATGAAACTGGTTTGCAGCCTGTCATGGCTACCGTAAATCCATTGGGAACAGTCTTATTTGGTAGTGCAGTATCCAATGGCAATGAAGATAAGAAGCTCAAATTGGAGATTTTTTATACGAAGACAAATTAAAGGGCTTATTATAGACCATTTAAAGGAATAATACGTTCTACAACTGAATCTTGTAAGAGTTTGCAGCTTGAAACGTAAATTTGTACTACAAAAAGAGAAAAACTATGTGTGGAATAGTAGGTTATATTGGACACAGGGATGCTTATCCCGTTATTATAAAAGGACTACAGCGTCTTGAATACCGAGGATATGACAGTGCAGGTGTAGCGCTTTATGACGGTTCAGACATTAATCTTTCCAAAACAAAGGGTAAAGTAGAAGATCTTAATAATAAGGCAAAGACCGAAATTTCCTTGAACGGGAAACTAGGGATAGGCCATACCAGATGGGCTACACACGGAATCCCAAATGATGTAAATTCACATCCACATTATTCCAATTCCGGTAATTTGGTGATCATACACAATGGAATTATCGAAAATTACGATTCCATTAAAAAGGAATTGATAAAAAGAGGCTATACCTTCAGTTCGGATACCGATACCGAAGTTTTGATAAACCTTATCGAGGAAGTTAAAAAGCAGGAGGACGTAAAACTTGGAAAAGCGGTGCAAATTGCACTGAATCAAGTAGTGGGTGCCTATGCCATTGTTGTATTTGATAAAAACAAGCCAGATGAATTAGTGGTGGCTAAATTAGGTAGTCCACTTGCCATCGGAGTGGGTGAAGAAGAGTTTTTTATTGCTTCGGATGCCTCTCCTTTTATTGAGTTTACCAATAATGCCATTTATTTGGAAGATGAGGAAATGGCCATTATCAGGGTAGGCAAGGAAATCAAATTAAGAAAAATCAAGAATGATGCGGTGGCGTACCCAAAAATTCAGGAACTTCAGTTAAACATTGAAGAGATTGAAAAAGGGGGTTACGATCACTTTATGTTAAAGGAAATTTACGAACAGCCCAGAGCGATCTTGGATACCTATCGTGGGAGGTTGCGCGCCAGCCAGGGCATAATCAAAATGGCAGGTGCAGATCAGAATATTGAAAAGTTCCTCAACGCCAACCGTATTATAATCGTAGCCTGTGGTACTTCTTGGCATGCAGGTCTGGTAGCAGAATATATTTTTGAAGATTTAGCGAGAATTCCAGTAGAAGTTGAATACGCTTCTGAATTTCGTTACCGAAATCCAGTCATCACCGAAAAGGATATCGTGATAGCTATTTCCCAATCAGGGGAAACTGCAGATACCTTGGCGGCAATTAAATTGGCTAAGGAAAAAGGTGCCTTTGTTTTTGGAGTTTGTAATGTCGTTGGGTCTTCCATAGCGAGAGAAACCAACGCCGGTGCATATACGCATGCAGGACCTGAAATAGGGGTGGCATCAACCAAAGCATTTACAACTCAAATTACGGTGCTTACCTTGCTGGCCTTGAAATTGGCGAAGGAGAAAGGCGTGTTTTCAGAATCGAGGTTCCATGAATATTTGGCCGAATTGGAGAACATACCCGCAAAAGTGGAAAGGGCATTACAGACCAATGCATTGGTAGAAACAATTGCTGAGGTTTATAAGGACTCAACAAACTGTTTGTATCTAGGGCGTGGTTACAATTTCCCAGTAGCGCTGGAAGGTGCCTTAAAGCTCAAGGAAATTAGTTATATACATGCCGAAGGTTATCCTGCTGCAGAAATGAAGCACGGCCCTATCGCCCTTATAGACGAGCAGATGCCAGTAGTGGTCATCGCTACCAATAGAGGTCATTACGATAAGGTGGTGAGCAACATACAGGAAATCAAATCCAGGAAAGGTAAAATCATAGCCGTGGTTACGGAAGGGGATGAGACCGTTAGGGATTTGGCGGATCACGTAATTGAGGTGCCGGATACTTTTGAAAGTCTTATGCCATTATTGACAACAATACCTTTACAACTATTGTCATACCATATAGCTGTAATGAGAGGTTGTAATGTAGACCAACCGCGTAACTTGGCAAAATCAGTTACGGTAGAGTAAAACATCTAAAGTTTATAGTAAAGATCCCTTAACGACCATCTGTAAGAATTTGGTGTTTAAGGGATTTTTTGTACCCTTATTTTCTGAATGTCGCAGTTTGAGCCGTGTTATTTTGTTAAATTAATACTATGCATGCATAATTTTTTTTGATTTTTTTAACAAGGAATCAAAAATATATATATCTTGTTCTCCAAATTAACTAAACTCAAACTTAGAATGAGAACATTGGTACTTATGTCCTTTTTGTTGTTGGGAATGGCATCTTTTGCCCAGACAACCGTAAAAGGTAAAGTGGTAGATCAAAATAATGAACCTATTCCAGGTGTAAGCATTGTCATAGTAGACAAGGCGATAGGAACGGTAACAGATTTTGATGGCTATTTTACCTTAAGCACAGCTGAAAATCCACCCTTTACGTTAAGTATTACCAGTATTGGATTTGTTTCAGCTACCATTAGAATTACCCAAAACAATCAAACAGTTGAGGTAACCTTGAATGAAGAGCAGACTCAATTGGATGAGGTCGTCATTTCGGCGTCTAGAACTCCTGAGCGAATTTTTGAATCCCCGGTTACTGTGGAACGTTTTGGTCTTGAAGAGATACAAAACACGACTGCTGCAGATTTCTATGGTGGATTGGAAAACCTAAAAGGTGTCGATGTCAATACCAACAGTTTAACTTTTAAATCAGTGAATACAAGAGGTTTTGCTTCATTTGCCAATACGCGTTTTATGCAATTGGTAGATGGGATGGACAACTCTACACCAGCCTTGAATTTCCCAATAGGAAACTTGGTGGGGATGATAGAAACTGACGTTCAAAGCGTGGAACTTTTACCAGGGGCATCTTCAGCTCTATACGGGGCGAATGCTTTTAACGGTATACTTTTTATGCGAAGCAAAAATCCTTTTGATTACGAAGGGATTAGTGTATCTATGAAACGAGGCATCACTTCTCAGGAAGCTGCCGGGGACAATTCTTATACCGATTTTGGTATCAGAGCGGCACACAAATTTTCAGATAAGTTTGCGGCCAAAGTGAACTTTGGGTATTTAAAGGGAACCGATTGGGCGGCAAATAATATAGAAGGAAAAGATGAAAATAATTTTATTACTACGGGTAGAACAAGAGCCAATGATCTAAACTACGACGGTGTCAATGTTTATGGGGATGAAGTTGCTGCAGATATTAAAGATGTAGCATTGACATTGGAAGGTCTGGGCCGTATTCCTGCTGGGGCTAATGCTTTAATCCCGTCAGTAGAGGTGAGTAGAACAGGGTACAATGAAGGTGATCTTACCAATTATAACGCTGAAAGTATTAAAGCAGATTGGGGATTGTACTTCCGCCCATGGGAAAACGATTTCGAAATCTCCTATGTTGGTAAAGTAGGTACTGGGTCTACTATTTACCAAGGAACCAACCGTTATAATATCAATGGCTTTTTCCAAGAACAACACAAGTTGGAAATACGAAACGATAATTTCTTTGTAAGAACTTACTTAGTGGCAGATAAGGCGGGGGATTCCTATGATATGGTCTTTACGGGAATCAACATCAATAGGGCTTGGAAAGATGATAGGACTTGGTTTGGTGAATATACAGGAGCTTACCTTCAAGCCACTCTAGCGGGTGCTACCGATGAGCAGGCCCATGCAGCGGGGAGATCACAAGCAGAATCTGGCCGTTTTCTTCCAGGTACTCCTGAGTTTGAGGCAGCCTTTAATAGCAGTATAGGTAATCCTGATCTATCTTCGGGGTCTAAATTTCAAGATGCCTCTAAATATTATCATTCGGACGCTAATTACAATTTTAGTCACTTAATTGACTTTGCCGACATTCAAGTTGGTGGTTCTTTTAGGCGATATAGTTTAAATTCAGGAGGTACTATTTACACGGATTCAGATGAACCTATTAATTATTCAGAATATGGAATTTATTCACAGGTTCAAAAGAGTCTTCCTCTTGCGGGTGAGAAAAGTTTAAAATTGACTGGATCTGTACGTTATGATAAATCTGAATTTTTTGATGGTTTCTTTTCACCAAGAATATCTGCAGGTTTAACATTAAACAGAAATCATAATATTAGGGCATCTGCTCAAACAGGGTTCAGAAACCCAACCACTCAAGATCTTTTTATAGGGTTAGATGCAGGAAGAGCTATTTTGGTAGGTTCAGCTCCAGATAACTTAGACAGGTATACTAGAGATTTTGAAACCAGTGCTGGAGGTCAAATTTTAGGGCAACCGGCAACTATTACGCAAACAGGGAGAGCGGCTTACGAAAATTCTTATTCCTTAAGTTCGGTAAATAGATTGGGTGAAACCGGAAATCCTGCTGACTTAGAAATAGCAAATCCTGATATAGTAAAACCAGAACAAGTAGCTTCATTTGAAATAGGTTATAGAGGAAAAATAAAGAGATTGGTAGTCGATTTTAGCACTTATTACAATAGCTACAAAGATTTCATTTCTCAAGAAGTGGTTATAGCGCCTTATTATGGTAATGTTAATGAGGGGGGTCTTGCAATAGCGGCTATAGCAAACGGTGATTTTCAACCTTACAGCACCTATACTAATTCTGATGCCGATGTAAATTCATATGGCGCGTCTTTGGGTTTGAGCATGAAAGTTTTGGGCAACTATGATTTAGAGGGAAGTTACACCTTTACCAAACTGGACTTTGATCGTGAAGCGAATCCAGACTTACAGTTAAATTTTAATACCCCGGAACATAAATTCAAGGCTTCTTTCGGAAACGCTGAATTGTTCGAGAATTTTGGTTTCAATGTCTCTTACAGGTTTAGTGATGATTATTTTTGGGAAGCAACATTTGCTCAAGGCGTAGTTCCTGAATTCCATAATGTTGATGCACAAATAAATTATTCCGTTCCAAGTATAAAATCTACATTTAAGGTAGGGGGTACAAACATCTTGGGCGATGAGTACTTCACAGCCGTTGGAACAGGTTTTATAGGCTCTATGTACTACCTATCTTGGACTATTAACAACTAATCAAAAATAAAGGTTGAAATGAAAAATTTAAAATATATTTATCTTTCTCTTGGGATCTTCGCTTTTACAGCTTGTAATGAACCAGAAGACGTAGATCTAACCCAAGAAATAATTCTTGAGGATGCGGCAGTATTAACCGCTGGCTCAGCGGATTTTTCCAATTATGTTTCCATTGGGGCGTCCTTTACTGCAGGCTATACCGATGGCGCATTATTTAAAGCCAGTCAACAAAGCTCCTTTCCAGCCTTATTGGCGCAACAGTTTGCATTGGCCGGTGGTGGCAGTTTTAACCAACCATTGATGAATGATAATTTTGGGGGACTCCTTTTGGGGGGCACTCAAATTCAGGATAATCGTTTGGTATTTAATGGTTCAGGGCCTGTTCGCTTACAGGCGCTAATTGGGCCGGTAATGCCAACAACAGATTTATTGATTAATAATCCGACTGGGCCATTCAATAACATGGGTGTCCCTGGAGCCAAGAGCTTTCATTTAGTGGCCAATGGCTATGGTAATGTCGCAGGTGTTCCATTACGTCTTGCAAATCCTTACTATGCGAGAATGGCCACTAGTGCCTCTTCTTCCATTTTAGAGGATGCCCTGGCGCAACAGCCAACCTTTTTTACTTTATCAGAGATTGGTGGAGGGAATGATGTATTGGCATTCGCCACTTCTGGGGGAGTAGGTGTAGATCAGAAAGGAAATTTAGATCCTACCACATATGGTTCAAATGATATTACCGATCCAAATGTATTTACACAGGTTATGTCTTCTGCAGCAACCGCTTTAACGGCTAATGGGGCAAAAGGCGTTATTGCAAATGTACCCTACATCACCAATTTACCTTATTTTACAACAGTGCCTCATAATCCGTTGAGTCCCTTAAATCCTTCCTTCGGACCACAAATTCCAACTCTGAATGGTGTTTTTGGTCAGTTGAATTTGGTATTTGACTTTTTGCAGGTTCCTGAGCGAAAAATAGTCTTTTCAGGTACTGCAGCAAGTGCGGTGGTTGTTAAGGATGAAAATTTAGCGAATCTGTCTGCGCAGATTACGGCTGTTTTAAATGGTAGTCCAACTTTTCCTGCTTTTGTGCAATCTTTTGGATTGCCAGCACAAGCTGCTCCTGTTGTAGCTAATCTTTTTGGCGCAATTTATGGCCAAGCGAGACAGGCAACGGCGGATGATTTATTGGTGCTTCCTAGTTCTACAATTATCGGTACGGTCAATACAAGCTCGGTGGCATTTCTAATGTCTCAAGGGTTGACACAAGCTTTGGCTGGCCAATTTTCAGTAGAAGGTGTTTCATTGCCTTTAGAAGATAAATGGGTGTTGACGCCTGCAGAACAGGCCTTAATATTAACTGCCACTGATGCTTACAATGTTTCGTTAAAGTCAATAGCGGATGCGAATGGACTTGCCTTTGTAGATTTCAAAGGAATTCTTCAAGAGGCTGCCACTACTGGTATTACCGACGGAGATTTCACTTTAAAAGCGAGCCTCGTTACCGGTGGTTTGGTCAGTTTGGACGGAATCCATTTGACATCCAGGGGATATGCTGTAATGGCCAATAAGTTTTTGGAGGCTATTGATGCTACTTATGGTTCCAATTTCATTCAGGCCAAGGCCAAAGTGAACTTAGGGGACTATCCTACCAACTATTCACCGACTTTACAATAAGATATATAATTGCCAAACAAAAAACGCCTTTCACTGAAAGGCGTTTTTTGTGTTTAAAAAGGGTGAAAAACCACTTTATTTTTAAATTTAAAAGGTATATATTTGCAGCGCGAAAAATCTGGTCCCTAAAAAAGGTGAAAAGGTTGTTGTTCGTTTTTTATCACGCTAAACAATAAACATTTAAGTAATGTCAAAAGTTACAGGTAAAGTTTCTCAAATCATCGGACCAGTGGTCGATGTAGAATTCCAATCCGGAGCAAATCTTCCAAGAATTTACGATTCTCTTGAGATCAGTCAGAAAGATGGTTCCAAATTGGTCCTTGAAGTACAATCACATATTGGTGAGAATACTGTAAGAACCGTATCCATGGATACTACAGATGGTTTAAGTAGAGGTGTTGCGGTTGAAGCCACGGGAAGTGCGATTCAAATGCCGGTTGGAGATGATGTGTATGGTCGTTTGTTCAACGTTATTGGTGATGCCATTGATGGCCTAGGGAATTTGCCTAAGTCAGGTAAAGATGGACTTCCAATTCACCGTGAAGCACCAAAATTTGAAGATTTGTCTACTTCTTCAGAGGTGTTGTTCACTGGTATCAAAGTTATCGATTTGATCGAGCCTTATTCTAAAGGGGGTAAAATCGGATTGTTTGGTGGAGCAGGTGTTGGTAAAACAGTATTGATTCAAGAGCTGATCAATAACATCGCAAAAGGTCACGGTGGTCTTTCTGTATTTGCGGGCGTTGGAGAACGTACCCGTGAAGGAAATGATTTGTTGCGTGAGATGTTAGAATCAGGTATTATAAAATATGGTGACGCATTCTTGCATTCTATGGAAGAAGGTGGATGGGATTTGTCCAAAGTGGACAAAAAAGTCATGAAAGAATCCAAGGCGACATTTGTTTTCGGACAAATGAACGAACCTCCAGGGGCTCGTGCACGTGTGGCTCTTTCTGGTCTTACCATTGCCGAATTTTTCCGTGATGGAGCAGGAGAAGGAAAAGGAAAGGACGTTCTGTTCTTCGTTGATAACATTTTCCGATTTACACAAGCAGGTTCTGAGGTATCGGCACTTTTAGGTCGTATGCCATCTGCAGTAGGGTACCAACCAACTTTGGCAACGGAGATGGGTGCTATGCAAGAGCGTATTACATCAACAAAAAGAGGTTCTATTACCTCTGTACAGGCGGTTTACGTTCCTGCGGATGATTTAACGGATCCAGCACCGGCAACAACGTTTGCCCACTTGGATGCTACTACCGTATTGTCTCGTAAGATTGCAGAGTTGGGTATTTATCCTGCAGTAGATCCATTGGATTCTACTTCAAGGATCCTTACAGCTGAAATCTTAGGAAAAGATCATTATGCATGTGCGCAAAGAGTAAAAGAGTTGTTGCAGCGTTACAAGGAGCTTCAGGATATTATTGCCATCCTTGGTATGGAAGAATTATCAGAAGAGGATAAGCAAGCAGTAGGTAGAGCTAGACGTGTGCAACGTTTCTTGTCTCAACCTTTCCACGTAGCTGAGCAGTTTACAGGGATCCCAGGAGTATTGGTAGATATCAAGGAAACTATTAAAGGTTTCAACATGATCATGGACGGTGAATTAGATCACTTACCAGAATCTGCCTTTAACCTTAAAGGAACCATCGAAGAGGCTATTGAGGCAGGAGAGAAAATGTTGGCTGAAGCATAAATAGTTGATAGTTTGATGTTGATGGGCTTTAAATAAACTAAAAGCGATCGACCTAAAACTAGCAACCAACAATTAGATAATATGTACTTAGAAATTGTATCACCAGAAGCTACATTATTTGCAGGAGAAGTTACCTCGGTAATTGTGCCTGGGGTTAATGGTGAATTCCAACTTTTGGAAAACCACGCCGCTATTGTTTCTTTATTACAGGAAGGCAATGTAAAATTTAATGGCAATAACGTAGTTGTGGAAAAATCCAATAAGGATAAGTTTTCAAAGGGTGCCAATGGTGAAACGGTTTTGGCCATTTCCAGTGGTACTATCGAAATGAGAAATAATAAAATTATTGTGTTGGCAGATTAAATTGCTACACTTACTACATTAAAAAGCCAAACTGTTAAGTTTGGCTTTTTTATTTGAAATTATTTCAGACGAATCAATACCCAATCCCTATCGTCGGAATAATAGGTTTTCAATTCTTTAAAGCCCACCGCATAATGGGCTTGAAGGGAGCGGGTGTTTTTGGCATCAACCTCTGTAATTATACTATCGAACTCTGGTCGTACATGTGCCTTCATGGCATTGTACAAGCCACGGAAAATCCCTTGATTTCGATAGTTTTTGCCCACACAGATCTGCCCCATGGCAATGTATTTTTCTTTTTTGGGTACTACGTTTTCAATTTCTGCAAACATGGGTTTTAAAATCTCGATCTTATCCGCGAACATGGGGTCCATGCATAGGGCATATGCCGCTACGGTATCTCCATCCTTGGCGATGATATGAGGACAAACCTCATTCATTTGGTACAATATTCCAAAGTTGTGCTCAACGGTTACAAAGCCGTCTTTTTCCTTTTCTTCGGGGCTTACATTAGCCCAAAGATTTGCTTGTTGCAAGGCCAGAATCTGTTCCAATTCCTCTTTCGTACTAACCGGACAATACCGAATTTCCATTGCTATTTTATTTTAAGCCAAGCCTTCCTTTTTGCCAATACTTCTTTTGATGGTTTAATAACTTCTTTCTCCATCAATTGAATGCCATAAGACGGATCTGCTTGTAAAACCAAAGAGGCAGACTTTTCAACGCCGAATCTTTTAAATGTGAGCTCAAGTACATCACCCACCTTAAATTGGTTGATGAAATCTGAAAACCGTTGTTCTTTATTGAAGGAAACAGTATTGATAGATATAATAACATCCCCATTTTCTAGACCGGCTTTATAGGCCGGACTGCCTATGGGAACGTTACGGTCTATAACAGCAGTGCCATCATCCTTTATGGATACTGAGGCTCCAAAAAACGGCTTTGTAGAATCTTCTTTTAGTACCACTCCCACTGATTTAAAAAGTGGTGCATAATTGGGCATGTCACTTTTGTACACATAATTACCAAAGAACTCGCTGCCGAAATCAGTACCGGCATATTTGTTCAACGTTTCATGAAGGTCTTCAACGGTGTATGAGGTTTCTTTTCGGCCATAAGTCTGCCATACCAACTTCATATAATCGTCGAGATTTAGATTTTTCTGGCGGAGGGACAAGTCCAACGCAAGACCCAGTACGCTACCATAGGAGTAATAAGAGATAAAGGTATTTTCCCTATTAACGGGATCTACAGAGGTAGCGGCATCTACAAATGGGGCTTGATAGCTCATCTCTATCGGGTTAAAAAATTGTCGAGCGGGAGAATTCCATACGTAGTTAAAAGTGCCGGTCAACCCTTCTATGTAAGCTGTAGGGCTAATGATACCCGCCCTACAAAGGATAAGATTGGTGTAGTAGCTGGTAAATCCTTCTGCAAACCATAATTCGCCACTCATATTGGCCTCTGTAAAGTCGAAAGGCTCCAAAGATTTCGGGCGTATGCGCTCTACGTTCCAAGAATGAAAATATTCGTGGGACACCGTTCCTATATTGCCTTCCATGCCTCCTTCGGCCAAACCTTCCCTATCGGTCAGTATGGTTGAATTCCTGTGCTCCATGCCATCACCCGATGCATTTGGGATATAACAGGCCAAAAAGGTATAGGTACCGAAATCATAATTGGGAAGTTCTCCAAAGACATCCTTTTCTGCCAACACAATTTTTTTTACTTTTTCCCAGTAGGTATCCAATTCCGCCTCAGTTCCATTGTGATGTAAAACAAATTGAACCGTCTGTTTTTGTTTATTGGATTCCACTTCAAATTCCCGCAAACTATAATTGCTAATTTCGGTGGGGCTGTCCATAAAATACTGCAAATTTGGGGCAGAATAGGTGTTGTTCGATACCTTGGGCATTTGGGTGGCTACCTTCCAGTTTAAATCTTCCCTGACGTTAAAGTCGACCGTAATGTTCCGATCACTTAATTCTGGAACAAACATAAAAGTGGCTGGGATATTTAGGTGAGCGTGGGTTTCATCAACCTGGGAATAGGTACCGTCCCCACGATTGGCAAATAAGGTGTAGCTTAGTTGAATGGTGCCGTCATGTCCCGATACATTCCATTGGTATGGGTTTGGGCGGGTAATATTCAAGGGAGTCCCTTTGCTATCCGTGGCAGTAACATTATAGACGTTTTTTGCAAATTCATGAAGGGCATATCGTCCTGGGGAAGTCCTGCTCATGCGAATCCCAATGGTGTCCATACTCAGGTTTGGAAAAGTGGCTTTTATTTCGGCTTCGTGGTGTTCTGCATTTTCAAAGGAAATGCTATAGGTGTTTGTTTGGGCACCTACGGGACCGGCAATTAAAATCAGGAATAAAAGCGAGAGCAGCTTTTTCATTTTTCTAGGGTTTATGGTCACGAATATAACATTTAAAAACAGGATATACTACATTTGTACTATGGACGATTTCCCCAAAAAATTACGTGACAAACTATCGGAAAGAGCAGCGAATAATGCGCTAAGGGAATTGACTATATCACAAATCCCCATAGACTTCTCCTCCAATGATTATTTAGGATTTGCCAAGGATCAGACTATTTTTGAGGGTGCTTCCAGGCTTTTGAAGGAGAGAAAATACACGCTTAATGGAGCTACTGGATCCCGGTTGTTATCGGGAAACAATATGCTGTACGAGAATTTGGAGAGTGCGATTGCAAAGTTTCATGACTGTCTGGCCGCAGTTGTCTTTAATTCTGGTTACGATGCCAATTTGGGATTATTGGGTTCTGTGCCCCAAAGGGGCGATATTATTTTATATGATGATCTGATCCATGCTTCCATTAGGGACGGTTTAGGAATGAGCAACGCTAAAGCGTATAAGTTTAAACATAACGACCTGGCCGATGTCTATCGTCTTGTGAAAAGCAACCGGAGCAGCGCAACCAATGGAGAAGTATATATTATTACGGAATCTGTTTTCTCCATGGACGGGGATAGTCCAGATTTGACAGCTTTTGTGGATTTTTGTAAAAAACAAAACTGCCGCTTAATTGTCGATGAAGCCCATGCAGTAGGGGTATTGGGCAATACTGGTGAGGGATCGCTGCAGGAGTTGGGATTGCACCAACAAGTATTTGCCAGAATTGTGACCTTTGGAAAGGCAATGGGTAGTCATGGGGCAGCGGTCTTGGGTGGTGAAAGATTAAAACAGTATTTGGTCAATTTCGCGAGAAGTTTTATCTACACAACTGGCATGCCACCACATTCTTTGGCCACCATACTACTGTCTTATCAGGAATTATCCCATACTACCAGTTTGGCTGTACTTAAAGAAAACATCACGTATTTTAGGGAACAAGTAGCGTTACGGGGTTTAAAATTTATTGACAGTAATTCCGCCATCCAATGCTGCGTAATTTCGGGCAATGATCGGGTTAAGGATATTGCTGGACAACTCCAAGAAAAAGGGTTCGACGTTAAACCTATCCTATCACCAACCGTAAAGGAAGGGGAAGAGCGGTTGCGGTTTTGTCTGCATGCGTATAATACGAAAACCGAAATAGCCGAAGTATTACGATTATTGACTATTTTCATATAAAAATTATCATGGGTCAGGAATTTTATACGTTGGGGGCTTTTGAATACGTTGCCGATGTGCAGATTATAAAAGGTCGACTGGAAGCCGAAGGCATACCAGTTTTTCTCAGGGATGAAAATACGCTGAACTCAGATCCACTGATCAGTAATGCGATTGGAGGTGTCAAACTTTTGGTTTATTTCAGTGACAAGGAAGAAGCTTTGGAAATTTATAATGAAATCAGGAATTATGCTACAGATGACCAAGGAGAATTAATAGTTTGTCCCAATTGCAAAGCTCGTCGTTCAGAAACATATTATAACAGAAAAACGCTATTTTATAAACTTTTTCCATTTTTTGAAATGAAAAAATACAAATGTTTAAATTGTAATTTTATAACAAAACCCTAGCATATCTCTAAGTTTATGAAAAGAATATTTGTTACTGGAATCTCTACCGAAGTAGGAAAGACCATTGCCTCTGCCATCATCGTGGAAGCATTGGAAGCAGATTATTGGAAACCCATTCAGGCAGGAGAACTGGAATATACGGATAGTCATAAAATAGCTGATCTGGTTTCCAACAAAAAAACGGTGATCCATGAAAATAGTTATGCCCTAAAAACTCCGATGAGTCCACATGCGGCTGCAGAATTGGAAGGGGTGATTATAGATGTTAACAATATACATGAACCTGTGACGGAAAACCATTTGGTCATAGAAGGTGCTGGTGGCTTATTGGTGCCTTTAAATGATTCGGACACTATTCTCGACATTATCATGCCAACTTATAAGGTAGTTGTGGTCTGTAGACACTACCTGGGGAGCATCAATCATTCCTTATTGACCATCAATTGGTTGAAAATGAAAGGGTACGACGTGTCTATTATTTTTAGTGGAAAGGAACACCCTACCACAGAAAGTATTATTGTGAAAAAGACCCAAGTACACGTGATCGGGAGAATTGATGAGGAAACAGCATTTGACAAGTCAACCATCAAAAAGTATGCAACCTTGTTTAAAGCTAATTTGGAATTACTCTAATCGTTGCCAGATTTCTGCATGATCAATGATCTTTATAATTCGGTAATATTGATTCAGGTAGTTTCTTGTAAACGCATTTTCAGTAATATTTTCCTTATCGAAAATATTTTCCTTATCCCTTGTAATGACCAAAGTAGGTTTGATGTCCTCCAAGAGATATGTGATTTCTTCCATGGCCGTTTTTCTGGTTGTACCACTATAGGGAAACATCTCTACCTTACAAATGTTACTGGGATGGGTAGAAATTTTTGTCAAGGGTTTTTTATCCAAAAGCCAGTAGCCAATATGGTATTCTAAAAACAAAATATTAGAGCTGTCCAAGTCATGATCTTTAATAAAACGGGGAACCTCTATGCCCTCTCCATTGAAGAATGTTCCCTTTACTACCTTGTGTTTTAGAAGAGCATAATACTCCAGATAGCTCTCCATGGGGACCAGAAGAAAAATAAGTAAATAATACGGTCTCCATTTAAAACGTTTTAAAAATGGGATTGTGGCCAATACCATACCGACCAATATCAGCAAAGCTGGATATACTTGTATCAGATAATGGCCATTAATTTTCCCCCCTCGCACAAAAGAGAAGAGAATCCCTATGACAGTGACGAACAACACCTGTACATGCCTATTTTTTAAATCCAGATATTTCTTTTTCCACGCCCAAAGGAAGAAGCCTATGATAATTAAGCAGGTGGGTATTACATCTAAAAGGGAGCCCCTATTTGCTGCGGCATATTCTAAAGGCGCCAAGATGACCGATTGCCACCAAAGGGCCGTGATACCATTTTGATAGTAGGGTAAAATGGTGAGCAGAATAACGAGTATCGCCCCCAATCCAAGAAATATCAAGTTCTGGAATCCTTGTTTTAATTGCTTTTCCACAAATGATCTATAGAATAGGAATAAGCCCAAGATCAATACGGCATAGGCAAGGTTTAGCTTGGTCATTACCGTAAGCCCCAATAAAATTCCTGCCAGTCCATACCAATAGTACTTATTGTATTTTAGGATAATAAAAATTGCGGGCATTAAAAAGGCAACACTGAGGTGTTCGGACATAACCCCTTGAAGACTGCCAAAGAGGCTTTGTAGGGCGGTGCAAGCTATAGCTGTGCATAATCCTAGTTTTGGTCCTCCTATTTCTTTACCTATTTTATATGTAAAAAAGGAAGTGATGGCCACTACCAATGTGCCAAATACGCGTATGGCGATAAAACTTTTTCCAAAGGCATAAATGATACCGGCAAAGAAAAGAAAGGTCATAGGAGGTTTTAGGTCCCAAAGCTCGGTATACGGCAAATGGCCCTCTACCCAAGATTGCCCCATAAGTATAAAGGTGCTTTCGTCCCGGTCTATATAATCCCTAAAGAAAAAAGGGGCCCTGATTACAAATGCCAACAGAAATAAGAAAAGAAAAACAGTCCTGCTCCTAAGTTCTATAAAATTGATGTTGCGCAAATCAAATACCATGGTAAACACAGGAGGTTTTAAGTTTATTTGCCATCTTTGCAAGATAGATAAAAAGCTGGTTCTTTAAATTTTATACAATTGAAAAATATTTCGGAAAGAGATGCAAAACACGTGTGGCACCCGTTGACACAGCACAAGCTGCATCCTAGAATGTTGGGGATTACAAAGGCCAAGGGTGCCTTGTTGTATGATGAAAGTGGAATGGAATACATAGATGGTATCTCTTCTTGGTATACCAGTGTCTATGGCCATTGCAATGACTATATTTTGGAAAAGGTATATCAGCAGATGCAACAGTTGGACCAGGTGGTCTTTAGTGGGTTTACCCACGAGCCTGCCGTAAAGCTATCAGAAGAGCTCATAAAAATATTACCTGCCAACCAAGAAAAATTATTTTTCTCGGACAATGGGTCTACCGCCACCGAAATTGGAATTAAAATGGCACTGCAATACCATTTTAACAAGGGGGGAAAGCGCAATGTACTATTGGCTTTTGAAGATGCCTTTCACGGGGATACCTTTGGAGCGATGTCCGTTTCCGGACTATCGGTTTATAACGGCCCTTTTGAGGACTTTTTTATTGAGGTAAAGCGAATTCCTCCGCCGAACAAGGAAAATTTAAAAGAGGTTCTTACTTTATTGCACACCTATGTTGCTGCTGAAAATATTGCTGGATTTATCTATGAGCCTTTGGTACAGGGGGCCGCAGCCATGCAAATGCACGATGCCGAAGGATTAGGGGAGATTTTAAGGATTCTAAAGGAGCACGAAGTGGTAACGATTGCCGATGAGGTCATGACCGGTTTTGGAAAAACAGGCACCCATTTTGCATCGGACCAGATTGAAACAAAACCAGATATTATCTGTATGTCCAAGGCTTTAACAGCCGGACTCATCCCTATGGCGATTACCAGTTGTACAAAAGAAGTTTACGATGCATTTTATAGTGATGATATCGCCAAAGGACTTTTTCACGGACATACCTATACCGCCAACCCATTGGCATGTACAGCAGCATTGGCCGGATTGGAACTGTTGCAATCCAAAGAAATACAGGACAACATAGCTCGCATTATAAAGTCGCACCAAGCTTTTGATGCCCGTATAAAAAACCACCCCAAAGTGGCCAGGACCCGCCAAACAGGAATCATTTATGCCTTGGATCTGAATATAGAGATGGAGCGTTATGGTAATTTGCGGGATAAATTAATGCAGCATTTTATGGGGAAGGGGGTCTTTTTAAGACCTTTGGGCAGTACAATATATATAACGGCACCTTATATCGTATCCAAGGAACAATTGGAGCAGATTTACAGTGCCATTGAAAGTGTATTTGATATCGTTTAATATACCATCTTATTTTGAGTCAGTCTATATCCATCACCGCCTTGGCATCCATTTCACCCTTGGGAATTTCCTTGGAGGAATCATGGGAGAATTATTTAAAGGATGGACACCATCTGGTTGAAAAAAAAATAGGGGATGTCAAAAGTTGGGCTGCTCCGCTTTCAGCACATGCCAAGGAAGAGATTGAAAAGTTAAAAGCATCTGATCCTAAATACAAAAGCCTCGATAACAGTGTACTTTATGCCCTGTTTGCTTCTCGAAAAGCCATGGAAATGGCGGGATGGAAATTGGGAGATAATTTTGGGGTGAATATTGGTTCCTCTAGGGGGGCTACTGCTCTTTTCGAAAAGTACCACCAAGAATTTCTGCAAACCAAAAGGACCTCTACTTTGGCCTCCCCAACCACAACTTTGGGGAATATATCTTCTTGGATTGCACATGACCTGCAGACGGAAGGTCCGGAAATATCACATTCCATAACCTGTTCCACAGCGCTTCATGCCGTATTGAACGGCATGGCTTGGATTAAAAGTGGGATGACGGACAAATTTATGGTCGGAGGATCGGAAGCGCCCTTGACACCCTTTACCATAGCGCAGATGAAGGCCCTGAAAATATATTCCAAGGAACAACCAGGCTACCCTTGTCGCGCCCTGGACCTGGAGAAAACATCAAATACCATGGTGCTCGGAGAAGGTGCTTCCATGCTTTGTATGGAGCAGGGCAAAAAGGACAATGCCCTTGCGGTTATAGAAGGAATCGGATATGCCACCGAAATATTACAGCACAATATATCCATCTCTACGGAGGCAGAATGTTTCCAGCGCTCCATGCGCATGGCTTTGGGTAACACTGATCCCGATGAGGTAGATGTTATTGTAATGCACGCCCCTGGAACTATTAAGGGCGATTTATCTGAAAAAAACGCCATTACGAAGATATTCCGTAACAAAATGCCGCTTCTTACTACTAATAAATGGAAGATTGGACATACGTTCGGGGCATCAGGGATGTTGAGTATGGAACTTGCCATCTTGATGTTGAAGCAACAACAATTTATTGGAGTTCCTTATTTGGATAAAAAATCAACTGCCCAAAAAATCAACAAGGTGATGGTAAATGCCGTTGGTTTTGGAGGGAACGCCGTTTCCATTCTTCTTTCGCGGTAAGAAAGATTTTCCCAACAATCTAAGAAAATATTCTATCTTACCATTTTTTAATCAAAATCTGTAAGATATATGGAACTGTGGTTTGAAGGATTGTCCATTTTTGAAAAAATTTACTGGGTCGTAGCAATTATCTCTTCTGTTATCTTGCTGATTCTATTGTTCCTTACCATGATCGGTAGTGATGCCGATGAATTTGGAGGAGATGTAGATGCCGAAATAGAAGCGGATACGGGGATTGATTTCCAATTCTTGTCATTGAAGAACTTCGTAGCCTTTTTGACCATATTTGGATGGTCTGGGATTGCCTGTCTTGATGCCGGCTGGTCCAAGACAATGACCGTCCTTGTCTCCTTGATCTGTGGCCTTATCATGATGTTTGCCATGGCCTCGCTTTTTTATTATTTGAGCAAACTACAAAGCAGCGGCACCCTTAAGCTACGCAATGCCCTGAACCAAGTTGGAGAAGTGTACCTTACCATTGGTTCCAAGAGATCCTCTATTGGGAAGGTGAGTATAAAGGTGCAAGGAACACTACGCGAATTGGATGCACTTACAGAGGAAACCAGGGATCTCGTAATGGGCGATGTGGTAAAAGTAAAAGAAGTGACCAAAAACGGAATATTAATTGTTGAACTCCTAAATAAATAACCAAATGCTATCATTACCCTTACAAATGGGCGGCAGTGCCACCTTGCTGGCCATCGGCTTTGCCGTTTTATTCTTTTTTATTGTAATTATTTCCTTTATACGCAGGTATAAAAGGTGTCCGTCTGACCGTATTTTAGTGGTCTATGGAAAAGTGGGAACAGGGAATTCTGCCAGGTGTATCCATGGTGGGGCAGCCTTTATATGGCCAGTAATTCAAGATTATGAGTTTTTGGATTTGACGCCAATTTCCATTGAGGTGAATTTGGTGAATGCTCTGAGTAAGCAAAATATTAGGGTAAACGTCCCTTCACGATTTACAATTGGTATTTCCACAGAACCAGGGATTATGCAGAACGCTGCAGAACGTCTTTTGGGCCAAGGGATGCAAGAGGTGCAGGACCTTGCCAAAGAGATTATTTTTGGGCAGTTGCGTTTGGTAGTGGCTTCTATGGATATTGAAGAAATCAATTCGGATAGGGACAAATTCCTGACCAATATTTCACAAAGTGTGGAATCGGAATTAAAGAAAGTAGGTCTAAAACTGATCAACGTAAACATCACTGACATTGTTGATGAATCTGGTTATATTGAAGCCCTTGGTAAGGAAGCGGCAGCCCATGCCATCAATGCGGCACGTAAGTCTGTTGCGGAAAAGAACAGGGATGGTTCTATTGGGGAGGCCAATGCCGTTCAGGACGAACGTACCCAGGTGGCAGCAGCCAATGCACAAGCTGTGGAGGGTGAAAACCTTGCCAAAATCAATGTCGCGAATTCGGATTCCTTACGTAGACAGCGGGAAGCTGAGGCAGAACGAACTGCAATTGCTTCTGAAAAGGTACAATCGGCTAAAGCCTTGGAGGAATCCTATGCTGCAGAAAAGGATGCGGAGTTGGCTAGGGCCGATAGGGAGCGAAGTTCCCAAATGGCAGATATCATTGTTCCTGCGGAAATTGACAAGAAAAAAGTGGAGATCGATGCCGAGGCTGAAGCGGAACGTATTCGTAGAAGGGCCAAAGGGGAGGCAGATGCCATCTTGTTCAAAGCACAGGCGGAAGCACAAGGTCTCTTGGAAATATTGACCAAGCAGGCACAGGGTCTGGACGAAATTGTAAAAGCATCTGGGAACAATCCCAAAGATGCGGTATTGCTATTGATCGCCGATAAATTGCCAGAGTTGGTGAAAATTCAGGCTGAAGCTATTAAAAACATTAAAATAGATAAGGTGACCGTTTGGGATTCAGGGGCCAAAACAGCTGATGGCAAAGGATCTACCGCTAATTTTATATCGGGGATGTACAAATCCGTGCCCCCTTTACAGGAAATGTTCAACATGGCAGGGATGCAATTGCCCGAATATTTAAAGGGAAAGGAGATAGTGGCGGAAGAGACCGAAAGCACCTCTAAAAAGTCCGATGCCAAAGAGGATATGAAGTAATAAATATATGTAACCAAACTTTTGAAGGCCCGCGGCATCCTTGTGATTCTCGGGCTTTTTTACTTTGCAACCTTATATTATCAGATTTGTTTATTGGGATATGATTTGTAAATAGGCTATTTTTGATTTTTAATTTGAATTTTTGGCTTAGGGATGGCAACGGCATCCTTTTCTTTTGGCACATCGGATAGTTGAAGATGGATCATGGAAAAAAGAAAAGATCAAGTGAACAGCCCGGCCGCTATTTTTTGAATTTCCATTTGGTATTGAAAGCCAGGCGGTAGAAAATAGCGGAAAGCCCCAGACAATATATATCTATGAGCGAAGTAAAGCACAACTGGACCAAAGAGGCAATTCTTGACATTTACAATAAACCATTAATGGAATTGCTGTACGAGGCGGCAACAGTGCATCGTAAATTCCACGATCCAAATACGGTACAGGTTTCTACCTTGTTGTCCATAAAGACTGGGGGCTGTCCAGAAGATTGTGGGTACTGCCCGCAAGCGGCGCGTTACCACACTGATGTTGAGGGCAATGACCTTATGTCGGTTCAGCAGGTAAAGGCTCAGGCCTTGCGTGCTAAATCATCGGGTAGTTCAAGAGTTTGTATGGGTGCTGCCTGGCGTAATGTAAAGGACGGACCAGAGTTTGACAATGTTTTGGAGATGGTACGTACCATCAATAAACTGGATATGGAGGTTTGTTGTACGTTGGGGATGATTACGGAAAACCAAGCACAGCGTTTGGCAGAAGCGGGTTTATACGCATACAACCATAATTTGGATACGTCCGAGGATTATTATAAGGATGTGATCTCCACTAGGGCCTTTAAGGACCGATTGGACACCATAGGAAATGTTAGAAAAAGCAATGTGACCGTTTGTAGCGGGGGAATCATTGGAATGGGAGAAAAAATTGAGGACAGGGCAGGAATGCTGGTTGCTTTGGCCACATTGGATCCACAGCCAGAATCTGTACCGATCAATGCTTTGGTAGCCGTAAAAGGCACCCCCATGGAAGATATTGAGCCTATTTCCATTTGGGAGATGATCCGTATGGTGGCTACTACCCGTATTGTAATGCCGGAAACTCAGGTAAGGCTATCTGCAGGACGTACGGAAATGAGTAGGGAAGGACAGGCGATGTGTTTCTTTGCTGGGGCAAATTCTATTTTTGCCGGGGATAAATTATTGACAACCCCTAACCCTGATGTCAATCAGGATATGGAAATGTTCAAGCTCTTGGGGCTAAACCCACAAAAGCCATTTACAAAGGTAGCACAGCCAAAAACGGTGGAGGCCCAGGATTCACAATTCCAGACATTGGGTGAAAAACCAAAATGGAGCAGACCGGGACACACCATAGATCGTAACGAAAGCGCCAAGCAAAAGGCCAAACTTTCGGAATAGACCTTTGTGCCCATTTATAGGGGACTTCGGTTGGGGAATTTTAAATTTAGAAGTCTAAGTTAATCTTTAGCGTTTGAATTTACAGGACATACCCCGGGTAAAGACCATTACCAAGGAAGATTTTATAGAAAAGTACTTTAAGCCTCAAAAGCCGGTCGTTATCGAGCGGTTTATTGAGGGCTGGCCTGCTTATTCCAAATGGAACCTGGAATATATGAAGCAGGTGGCCGGGCATAAAACGGTGCCCTTGTACGATGATAGACCTGTGCACCATAAGGACGGGTTCAACGAGCCCCACGCCAAAATGCAAATGGCGGACTATATAGACCTTCTGAAGGCTGAGCCCACCAAGTATCGCATCTTTTTATGGAACGTTCTAAAGGAAGTGCCGGAGTTGCAGGATGATTTTACCTTCCCAGACTTTGGACTGCGATTGATGAAAGGTCTGCCGATGCTTTTTTTTGGCGGGGAGAACTCTTCAACCTTTATGCATTACGACATAGATCTGGCCAATATTTTTCATTTTCATTTTGAGGGAAAGAAAGAAATAATCCTTTTTCCACAAACCGAGAACAGATATTTATATAAGGTCCCACATGCATTGATCACCCATGAGAGTATAGATTTTTCCAATCCGGATCTTAACCAATGGCCCGCACTCAAAAATGCCAAGGGCTATAAGACCCAATTGCAACATGGGGAGGTGTTGTATATGCCAGAGGGATATTGGCATTATATGCGTTATATCACACCAGGATTTTCCATGAGCCTGCGGGCCATAGCACGCAAACCCAGAAATTTGGGAACAGCCTTTTACAATGTTTTGGTCATGCGCTACTATGACCAGTTTATGCGGAAGTTGAAGGGGCAGGATTGGATCGATTGGAAAAATGAACAGGCTATAAAACGCACAAACAAACTGGTGGGATAGTGCTTGTTTCAAGGAATTAAATACATTTGTAACTTATTTTCGTAATTGCACCAACTCTAAATAAAGTAACATGAAAAAAGTAATAGTTTTATTGACATTTGTTTTAGCTGCTACCTTTGCGAATGCCCAGGCTTTTGAAGGCAAGGGGGATTCCAAATTCCAAGTAGGAGCCAATTTCCAGGAAAACGGAACAGGAATCGTAACCACCTATGATACTGGTCTTGGAGAGAATTTTTCTATTGGTTTTGTCGCTACCTATATTTTGGGCGTAGAAGAAACAATCAACGCTGAATTTGACGACAGGGTAGACGTAAGGGCAAGATTTAACGCCAATTTGGGAAGTGTTTTCCAATTGGGGAACGAAGTTGATATCTATCCAGGGTTGAGCTTGGGACTTCGTAATTTTGGAGCTCACTTGGGTACCAGATACTTCTTTACCGACGGTTTTGGGGTGTTTATGGAATTTGCAGCGCCTTTGGCAAAGTATGATAATAGCGACTTGACTCCAGCGCAAGAATTGAACAACCAGTTTGTGTTCAGTATTGGAGCTGCCTTTAATCTATAGGGAATATAATTTATAAGTAATAAATCGCTTCTTTTCTTGGGAAAGGGAGCGTTTTTTATTTGATGAGTTCGGTGATCTTTTCATACACCAAATGACTTTCCCACCCGCGGTAGAGCAGGTAATCGGCGAGTTTTTTTCTTCTTTTCTGGATGTTGGTCTCTTTGATGCCGTCCAATCTTTTTCTGGCGAGGGTATCCAAGGTTTCCATATAAGCGGGGGTGTTCAATTGGGCCACTGCTTTTTTGATGTTGTACTGGGAGATATCCCGTTGTTTCAGTTCCTGGGTAATTCGGTTACGGCCCCATTTTTTAATATTGAACTTACCCCTTGCATAACTCATAGAGAAGCGCTCCTCGTTTAAAAAGTTGTGATCTATAAGATGTACCACGATCTGATCGATCGCATCAGGGATCATGCGCATATCGCGTAATTTTTGCACAACCTCCTTATGGCAGCGCTCTTGATAGGCGCAATAGCCCTCCAGTTTTCTGGTAGCTTCTTCCAAGGTGTAAGTTGGACGCGAGAAATTCGTATAACCGTTATTTTGCATAGAGTTTCAAATCTAAGTCCATTTGAAGAAATGTCAAAGAAATTTAATGGAAGCGGGGAACTATTTAAAATTTAATTTTTCAAACCAGTTTTAATAGTACTCCCTTTGGCTTTTTATTAATGTAAAATTGTTTTCCAGTAATTGGTCATAAACCTCATAAAATAAGCCTATTATTCAATGGAGATAAGTTTTCTTTTTAATGGGATTATCTGGTCAAAACCAATTTGTGGATATCTATTATTCGGATTTTCCAATGGGCCTTTTTTAACCGCTATATTTGGCATCCAAAAAAAATAGACATGAGCGTAACCTGGTATGAGTGCAAAGTAAAATACAGAAAAATACAAGAGACTGGAGAACAAAAAGTTACTACGGAATCTTATTTGTTGGATGCGATTTCCTACACGGAGGCAGAGGCTAGAATCAACCAAGAAATGGCTGCTTATACCAGTGAGGAGTTTTTGATTACCAATATAAAGGTGGCCAATTTATCCGAGGTACATCCGGTGGAAAATTCCGACCGTTGGTTTAAGTCTAAAGTGGCATTGGTCGCCTTTGACGAAAACAGTGGGAAGGAACGCAAGACCAATATCTATATGTTGGTACAGGGCAATGATGTAAAAGAGGCCTACGACAACACCATAGAAGCCATGAAGGGTACTACTGGCGACTACACTGTCCCTGCAATTACCGAATCTCCTATTATGGACGTGTTCCCCTACTTTACGGGGGAAGAAGAGCAGTTGGAGCAATTTAGGGTCATAGAAAAAGCGGCCAATGCTGATGAAGAAGTTTTAGAAGAAAGTGCAATTGAATAGGTGTTGAGGTACTAAGGACTAACCACGTATTTAGGATGGTGCGCATATGAATTTGAAATTTGTATGCGCACTTTCTATTTGTTTAAAAGGCTTTGTCCGAACGTTAATAGATTGTTGTCCGGGTCTAACACAGAAAATTCTTTTTGACCCCAAGGTTTTATTTCTAACGGTCCATTTGGATGTATGCTTGTTTTTTTAGCTACCAAGGACTGGTAAAATTGATCAATATTATCTGTTCTGATATAGACTTGACCATAGTTTTCTTTTGGGTCGAGCTCCTTGAATGCAAAGAAATGAATTTGAATCCTGTCCTTCTGCAACATTAAATAATCCTCATAATCTGTACTGCCGAATTCGCTAAATCCCAGTTTATTTAGGTAGTATTCTCGCGTAATATTTTTATTGCGCATTGGTAATTTCGGGTTGATATCGGTCAGCATATTCTATTTCATTTAAATTGATAAAATTTCCTTTGGTATTGTCGAAAACTGTTTCAAATCCCAAGACTTCCGTGCTGTATTTGAAAGCTTTATCGGGAATCCCTAAAAATACACTAGACATTGCAATCCTCATGGGATGTTTGTTCTGAGCCATTATAGGTGATTATCAGCGCCCAAAAAGGTAAAAAATATTTTGATTGGATTTTAGAGGATGGCCCCGGTTCTATTAATAGGTGATAGAATCAGTATATTCAGAATTCAATATCCATTGATAAGGTGTCTTTTTGAATATCGATATATATCAATTTGTCTATTGGATCTCCATTAATGAGATAAGAGAAAGGGAGCTTTATGGTTTCATCATTAAGTTTATAAGAAATAATATAAGAAGTATCGGTTTTAATATGTTTTCCCATATCAGCCTTGTAGATCACCTTTTCTTCCGGTTTTAAAGAAATAAAATGAGCATCTTGAGATTTTTTTGCCCCGATTTTTAGTGAATCAATTGTAGACCCAGTATTGTTTGTGATTTCAAAATCAGCGGTAACCTTTTTATTGCATGAAATTAAAGTTAGTGCGATTGCTGAAATTCCAATAAAGTATTTTCTCATGTGCTGTTTTTTAAGGCGTTTATTTTTTCAAAATACAAATTGAGTAATGTTCTATTTATTTTTTACAACTTCGTCTGCTTATGGATTAGTTCTAATTACCTGCAATTGGGGAGCCAAAGATGCCTACGGCAAGCTCTGCCCAAATCAGGAGAAGACCAATTACTATCGCAACGCAAATGGCGATGCGATATTTTGTCTGAGCTACTTTTCTTAATGTAAAATCAACCATTAAACCTGTACCCATTAGTAGGGCCCCGGCAACCAAAAAATCTGAGAAGGTCCAATGTACCTCCTCTGTAAATTGCATGGCCAACAATGGGATGAGTAATAGCGATGATACGGCGACTAGGATAACACCTAGTCTTTTGCTTTGTATGAACATAACTTTTGGTTTTGGCATTCAAAGCTGACTAATATTAGGCTATTGAATGTCGTTATTTTAGATACCATTCGTAAAAATTGGAGTCATTATTCAATTCAAATCCGGCTTTTGGATATAGATTATTGCCCACCAGATTGGATTTTTCAGTTTCCAAATACATACCACAGGCCCCTGATTTTTCAACAAGTTCTTTAGCTTTGTCAATCAATCCCAAGGAAATACCTTTCTTACGATAGTCATAATTTACAAATAAATCGTTTAACAACCATAATTTTTTCATTCGAACAGAAGAGAATAGGGGATATAATTGCACAAACCCAACTAACTGGTGTTCAGTATTTTCGGCAACAAAAATTTCAGAATCGTTTTTTGAAATTCGATCCTTCAGAAAGTTTTGAGCACTTTCAATATCCGTTTCCTTACTATAGAAAACTCTATAATTATCGAACAGTACGGATAAATTATCCAAGTCTTTTATTTCGGCTTTTCTATACTTCATAATATCAAAATTATTTGGCCCAAGGACCATCCATAGTGGACACTTTGAAAAAAGATTTTCCGTCAAAACGATTGAGTCCCAACCAGCCCCCAAGCCAGAGTCGCCCTTCTTTATCTTCAAAAATACTTTGAATTGCATCACTGGCGAGGCCATCTTTTTCACGGAAATTGGTAAAGGAATTTCCGTCGTATCTATATACCCCAAAACGTTTTACCGGAAACCATATGTCACCCTTAGCGTCTTGGTAAATATTCCACACCTCAGTGCCATTGAGTTTGTACCTTTCGCTCATATTGGTAAAGGATTTTCCGTCATACAGACAGAGTCCGCCATGTGTTGTTGCAATCCATATTTTTCCGTCCTTATCTTCCAAAATACTGTTTACATTATTGTTGGACAAGCCATCTTTCTCAGAAAAATTGGTCAAGTTCTTTCCATCAAAACTATAGGCGCCTCCGTTGGTGCCGAACCACATCTTTCCCTTGCTATCTTCCATTATGCTATGGACTATCTTGGCACTAGTCACCCCTCTGCTGTAATCGGGTTTAGCTTCGGGAATATTAAATGGAGTGAATGTTTCCCCATCAAAAGTACACACCCCTTGCAAAGTACCTATCCAGAGCAATCCCTTACGGTCTATTGCCAAGCTCCAAACATCATTATTGATCAGCCCATCTTTTACTGTAAAATTAGAAAATGATATCCCGTCATATTTGCTTATCCCCCGTTCGGTGCCAAACCAGATATTACCTTGTTTATCCTCTATAATTCCCCTTACAGCAACCCCGCCGAACCCTTCATCAAGTGAGAAATACTCCAGGGCATCCCCGTTGTACCGGATAACCCCATCTCCGTTGGTTCCAAACCATAGATTTCCGCGTTTATCTTGGAATATCCTTCGCACAAAATCGCTAATTCGGGGAGGAGTAAGGAGTGAAGCTCCATATTTTTGGGTGGCGAGCTGATATTTCATAACAGCAGTATCCTTGAGTGTATTTTTTGGGTTATCCCTGGTACTCTCTAAATTTATTGGGGGTACGGTGTTTTTATCTTGACCATTACAGGAGGAGATCAAAACCAAAAATAGCAGCAAGAGGTAAAATGGAATTCTCGATTTTTTCCATCTTTTGGTACCTCTATTTTTCATAGCTTTAATTTTATGGTTTTCCAATTACCTGTTTTTAGCATATACCGATCATTTAAGAATAGTGAAGAAGGCTAAACAGCAGTTTTCCATAATTGGATAATTACACCCTTAAAGTTAATGATAACACGAGAATTTTTGTTCAGGAACAATTGAAAATAACAGTTATTTTTTTAGGGTGCTCCGGAAACAGACCTTGGGTGGCATAAGGATTTTGATTTATAGTTGTTAACTACGCCTTATTATTGTTGGTATAAATAGATTTTGTAAGATAGCCTAATTCGACTAATTCACTTTTGTCTTTGATTTCTTTTAAAAACCCATTTTTCAAGTGAACGATACTATCCGCCAAACAAATTACATTTTCATAGTCGTGGTCTGTTATAATAAAGCCTTTCGATGATTTCATTTTTTTAATATATTCTATAATATAAGCTCTCATTATTGGACTTACACCGTTAAAAGGTTCGTCCAATAAAATAAATTCTGCATTGGAATGAATAATTATTAAAATCTCAATAATTCTTTTTTCCCCACCAGATAGATCTTGATTTTTCTTATGTAAAAAAGGGAGTACATGTTTATTTTGAAACAAGATGTCTCTGGTTTTTTTAGGAAGAAATAGCTTTATTATAGTGCCTACTTTTATATTATTTGGCAGAAAATTGTCCTGTGGCAAATAATTAATCAAGTTTCTGCCATCCGAAATATTTCTAATTATTTTTTTGCCTACTCTGACAAATTTAAAATCTGCTTTTTCCGTTCCAAAAACGATTTTGAGAAGTGTGGATTTTCCAGAACCGTTTCGTCCAACAAGTCCTTTAACTTCATTTTTTCTACAAGAAATAAACACATCACTTAATATGACCTTGTTGTTATATGATTTTGTGACGCTGTCTATATGAAGTTTACTCATATTGAAATTAGTATCAGTAAATTAATTAGTCCAATGACCAATGTAGATGCCCATAACATAATGTTGCTTAAACCTAAATTATAGTAGTAATAATATTCATTCTTGTTTTTGATTTCATAAAATCTAAAATGATTTAGTGGAGCAATGACTAGGAAACAGAGCCCAATGTTTTGTAGTTTTCCACCAAATAGGATTCCGAGTGCTATAGAAATGATATAGGACACAAAAAATATATTTCGTTGAAATAACAGTATGTTAAGTAATATTCTCAGCATTCTTTTTTTTAATTGCTACTAAAACCATTGTAATTTCACGGGATACAATTTGCCTTATTTTTTATCCCAAGTTTTGCTATTGATGTTTTATCAATTTTCCAGCTGAAAATCAATGGTGGATACCACCCGGACCAATTTTATTTGTGGGGTGTTTTCATCCCTGTCGCTTATGCTAAATAGACCTTGACTGGCCATTCTTATTTCTCCTACCTGCGCATCCGAATCCCTGGCAAATTTCTCTGCAACCTCCCTGGCATTTTTAGTCGCTTCCTCTATCATTGGTGGTTTTAACTCGTTTAATCCAGTGAAAATGTATTCAATGGGCCTCCAGGTATTTTTAGATCCCAATATGATGCCTTTCGACATAAGTTCCAGTGACTCGGAAAGTGCTTTTTGCAGTTTATCGATATCATTGGTTCTCACGGTGAACTCCGACTTGGCCAAATATCGGAAAGTGTTGTTCTGAAAATTGGAATTGTAAATGTCCGCTCGGACATCATTAATATTGGTACTTCCCTTGGTCAATTCGTTTTTGTCGAAGCCATGGGAAATGAAGAAATCATAAACAACGCTGTTTTGAGATTCAATATCATTTTTAAGGGTATTCAGGTCATTACCGGTAAGGGTGATGTTAATGGGCCAAACGGCTAAATCTGCATTTACTTCCCGCTCAGAAAGACCTTTTACTTGAACAAAACGATCATACTTTTTGCCTGTTTTATGCATATTGCCGATAAAATATCCAGCAATTACAATGGAACTGCAGATCACTATGATTTTTAACCAATCAGTTTTCATCATGCTTATTGTTTATTGACTCTAAGATATTCAATTGTAGGGGATTAGTTTAGCAAAAGAAAAAAACATGTAGTTGCCTCGTTGATTTATATAGGTCTGCCATGTCTCTGTAATTTACGAACCTTCAACCGAGGCCCTGTGGTCATCATAACTAAAATACTCAATTTACAGAATAACTTGAACTGGAGATGCTCTTTTAAGCTTTTAATTTTTTGCCAATTCGTTCAATGGTATTCCAATTTCGGGTGGTGATGTCCTTGCCGTAGTGGTGTTCTATTGATTCCATGGCTTTGGGAGATTTTGAGATGGCCAAGTCCAATACACTGATAATAGTTTGATCCCTTTTTTCAATAATTACATAAGAGTTATCCGTACTCTTCCAGGGCAATTCCAAATCAGCTTCAAGATTTGTTTTCAAAAAGGAAACATAAAATCTTATGTCTTTGGTGCGTTCAATGCCAACAAAGGGGTTTTGGTCCAAAAGGTTGTGAATTACTCTTGATGTTCTGAGAATTGTTGGAATGGGAAAACCAAAGATTTTTTCAATATGAGTAGAAATCTTCTGTTCCAATTTTGATGTATTCTCCTTTGGGCCATCAAAGATAATGTTGCCCGAGTTTAGTAAGGTAACAATGTTTTTGAATCCCAATTTTTCGAATTCAGTTTTGAGGTCCGCCATAGGAACCTTATGGTGTCCGCCAACGTTGATACCGCGTAAAAAGGCGATATAGGTGTCCTTTTCGGTTTTCATGGGTCTGTTGTTGCTAATTGACACCAATTTAATTAAAAATAATTCAAGACCTGATTTTGGCTGATTTCTTAGCTGTGATGGTTATAGTGCGCACGCATTCTTAAAGCGTACGCCTGGTATATTCAATTTAAATTATAGGACAGCTTCGGAAATTTATTTTTAAAAGGAATTGGTACTATAAACTAAAAAAGCGACCCCGTTGCTGGAGTCGCTTTTATTTAATATATGGTTTTGCCGTCTTTGTTTTTAAAACGGTATTCGAGATACGTATAAGCATCTCTTGGTTGTATTTTCACCCATTTCTTATGTTCCAAGAACCACTTGGCACGTATAGATGGGAAACCTTTGGTGAGGTAGGCTGCAATAAATGGGTGTATATTCAATATAATACCATTGTCACTTGCAGGTCCTTTCAACAATTTTTCTAGGTCTGAATTGATTTTCTCGATCAAAACTATTGGGGCCTCTACTTCTTGCCCTGGGGCATTCGGATTTTCCTCACTGGTTTTGATGTTCATTTCGGGCCTAACCCGTTGTCTTGTAATTTGTATGAGTCCAAACTTGCTCGGGGGCAAGATTTTGTGTTTGGCGCGGTCATCTTTCATCTCATCCCTAAGGTGGTCAAAAAGTTTCCTTCTGTGGTCAGGTTTGGACATATCGATGAAATCTACAACGATAATTCCTCCCATATCCCGCAATCGCAATTGTCTTGCAATTTCAGACGCTGCCAACAAATTTACTTCCAGAGCCGTATCTTCTTGATTTTTTGCTTTGTTAGAACGGTTACCACTGTTTACGTCCACTACGTGGAGAGCTTCGGTGTGTTCTATGATCAAGTACGCACCCTTACTCATGGAGGCGGTACGGCCAAAGGAGGTTTTAATTTGCCGATCTATTCCAAATTTTTCAAAAATTGGAACATTGGAATCGTACAACTTTACAATAGATTCTTTTTCTGGCGCAATTTCTTGCACGTAATCCTTTACTTCGGTATAAAGCGTTTCATCGTCTACATATATCCCTGTAAAGGAATCGTTGAAAACGTCCCTCAGTATGGAGGATGCGCGGTTCAACTCAACCAGGACTTTGGATGGATGTGGAGCTTTATACAATTTTTTGCACATTACTGTCCATTTGGTCAGTAAGTTCTGTAGATCTCGGTCCAGTTCGGCTACTTTCTTGCCTTCTGCAACTGTTCTGATTATAACACCAAATCCTTTGGGCTTTATGCTCTTAACGAGCCTTTTTAGCCTTTCTTTTTCTTCTTTGCTCTCAATTTTCTGTGAAACGGAGACACGGTCGGAAAATGGGACCATTACCAAATAACGTCCAGCCAATGAAAGCTCGGAACTTATTCTGGGTCCTTTTGTGGAAATGGGTTCTTTAACAATTTGCACTAATAAAGATTGGTTGGCTTTGATAACATCATTGATGCTACCATCCTTATCAATCTCTTTGTCAAATGGAAAGTCTTTCAGGGTAAAATCTTTCAATTTTCCCATACTCGCCTTTTTTACAAATTTCAACATGGTCGAAAGCTGTGGTCCTAAGTCGTGGTAATGTAGAAAGGCATCTTTCTCATAACCAACATTAACAAAGGCAGCATTTAATCCGGTAACTGGCTTACGTACTTTGGCAATTAAGATATCGCCAACCGTAAAGTTGTTACTTTCTTCTTCTTTGTGAAGTTCTGTAAGTTTTCCATCCTTTAATAAGGCAAAATCGACGGCTTCAGGACTTGATCTTACGATCAGTTCTCTATTCACCTGAATCAATTTATACTCATCCCTTCTCGATATACATCGGGGTTGGGACGAATGGATTAAACATTAGTTGTAACAGGCTGTTAAAACCCGTCGAAATTCCGTTAAGGAATTTCTATGTCAATGAACTTAATAAAAAGAAAAAGTAGTTGTAAAACTACTTTTTCTTGTGTCGGTTAGCTCTCCTACGCTTCTTGCGTTTATGGGTTGCTACCTTATGTCTTTTTCTCTTTTTACCACTAGGCATAAAAATTTACTTTAGGGTTAATACTTTATTTAACTTGTACGTTGCTTTTAACTCCTTCAACAAAAACCTTTGCAGGCTTAAATGCAGGAATGTTGTGCGAAGGTATTTTAATGGTAGTGTTTTTGGAAATATTCCTACCAGTCTTTTCTGCTCTTGTTTTAATAATGAAACTACCAAAACCTCGTAAGTAAACATTGTCTCCATTTTCCAATGAAGTTTTTACCTCTTCCATAAAAGTTTCAACAGTAGCCTGTACATCTCCTTTTTCAATACCCAGTTTTTCTGAGATTCTCGTTACAATGTCTGCTTTCGTCATTTTGTAATATAGATTTTCTATGTGTTTTTTTCGGGTTGCAAATATATGAATTAAATTCAATCTTTTATCTTAAAGGACTTAATTTTAAGTCTATAAACCTTTACTTTTGTTCTTTAGTATTTTATAAATGTCTTTTTCCCAAAAAATTATTCATTGGTATTCGGCCAACAAACGGAGTTTACCATGGAGAAACACCACAGATCCCTATAAGATTTGGCTATCGGAAATTATGTTGCAACAGACCCGCGTAGCACAGGGAATGCCTTATTACGAGCGGTTTATAGAACATTTTCCAACGGTTCATGACTTGGCCAACGCGTCCGAAGAAGAGGTGTTGAAACTATGGCAGGGACTTGGGTATTATTCCAGGGCAAGGAATTTACACGCCACCGCTAAATTAATTTCGGAAAAATACAACGGGCAGTTTCCAGATAACTATAAAGGGTTGTTGGCACTAAAGGGGGTAGGTGACTATACTGCCAGCGCCATAGCTTCTTTCTGTTTCAAAGAGGCGCAACCCGTTGTTGATGGAAATGTTTACCGGGTCCTGTCGCGTTATTTTGGAATAGACCTGCCTATCAACAGCACAGAGGGCATCAAATATTTTAAGGCTTTGGCCTTAAAGCTGATGGATGCCGATCAAATTGCGGACTATAATCAAGGAATCATGGAGTTTGGTGCTTTGCAGTGTGCGCCAAAGAATCCTTATTGTTTGCATTGTCCCTTAAACGATAGTTGTGTGGCATTACAGAAAGGAAAAATAGATGTCCTCCCAGTGAAATTGAAAAAGACCAAGGTTAAGGAACGTTTTTTCAATTACCTTGTAGTGTTGGATAAGGATTATACTATTGAGATAAGGCAAAGAAGGGGTAGGGGGATATGGCAAAACCTTTATGAGTTTCCTTTGCTGGAAACAGAAAGGGAATATTCATTGGAAGAAATAACCAATACCATGGATACTGTTTTGGAGTTAAAGGAAACTTCTGAGATCTATCAATTCAATGAAAAAAAAATTGTACATAAACTGTCCCACCAGCATTTGCACACTAAATTTTGGATCGTAAAAAGTGGGGAGAAACACAGGAACGGGGTGAGCCTTGAAGAGCTTAAGGAATATCCTGTGCCAGTTTTGATAGCAGAGTTTATAAATACGTTTAAATTTTAGTATTTTTGATATAAGTTTACAACTATGAGCGGTACATTAAATAAGGTGATGCTAATTGGGCATCTTGGGGATGAGGTTAAGATTCATTACTTTGAAGGGGGAAATTGTATTGCGCGTTTTCCTTTGGCAACCAATGAAACCTACACCAATAAACAGACCGGAGAAAAGGTGACCAATACAGATTGGCACAATGTGGTGGTGCGAAATAAGGCCGCTGAAATCTGTGAAAAGTACTTGAGCAAAGGAGATAAAATATATGTTGAAGGAAGATTGAAAAATCGTCAGTGGCAAGGAGAGGACGGTACCACGCGCTATACTACAGAGGTACACGTTCAGGAATTCACCTTTTTGACCACCAAAAATGAAAGTTCATCCAATGCGCCATCTGGAGCTCCTTCTTCCGGACCTTCCAAAACAAGCGCACCGGCATCGAACGCCCCAAAAGCAACACCGCCATCAAGTGCGCCAGAAGAGGATGATGATTTACCTTTCTAAAATAACCTTACACTAAATTTTGACTGTTGGATCCAGACCCCTTTAGTTTACTGCTGAATTTTATCGAATTGGATAGTGTTATTGCACTTCAGGTTATTGTACTCATTTCGTTGCTGATATGTTCCGCTATGATTTCGGGTGCTGAAGTAGCCTTATTTGGACTTTCCCCCACGGATATCAACGATATCATGGAGCAAAAGACCACCAAAGGAAATATTTTGGTGAAATTATTGGAGCGCCCCAAAAAGTTATTGGCGACTATACTTATTGCCAACAATACCATTAACATCGGGATTGTTTTATTGTTCAGCAATATGGGCGATGTCCTGTTCTCCAATATTACCTATATGTGGTTGGGTATAATTTCCGTGCGCTTTTTGTTGGAAGTTGTAGTGGTAACATTCCTTATTTTAATGTTTGGGGAAATATTGCCAAAAATTTATGCCAATAGGAACAGGAAAACTTTTGCCAATAGCATGGCCTATCCTTTAAAGGTGTTGGATTTTCTTTTGACTCCTTTGAGTATGCCCATGAGATCGGCAACAATATTTTTGCACCGTAGATTGGGGAAACAGAAATCCAATCTAAGTGTAGACCACTTATCACAGGCTTTGGAGCTTACTTCGGAAGGTGATACCACTAAAGAGGAGCAAAAGATCCTGCAGGGAATTGTCTCTTTTGGGAATACAGATACCAAGCAGGTTATGTTGCCAAGGATAGATATTTTTGCCATTAATGTGGAAATGAAATTTTTGGAGGTTTTGGAAGAGATCAAAAAAAACGGTTATTCCAGGGTGCCAGTGTACGAGGAGAATATAGATAATGTAAAAGGGGTGCTTTATGTCAAGGACCTTTTACCATATATAGATCGTAAAATGTTCAATTGGTCCACTTTGGTGCGGGAACCTTATTTTGTTCCTGAAAACAAGAAGTTGGACGACCTGTTGATGGAGTTCCAAGAAAAGAAAAATCATTTGGCCATTGTGGTTGATGAATATGGTGGAACTTCTGGAATAGTGACTCTTGAGGATATTATAGAAGAAATTGTTGGAGATATCATAGATGAGTTTGACGACGAGGACTTGGTTTATTCAAAACTGGACGACTTTAACTACGTTTTTGATGGTAAAACAGCCTTAAAGGATTTTTACCGGGTTGCCAAAATTGAAGATGAAGAAGACTTTGAGGAGCGCAAAGGGGAATCTGAAACAATAGCAGGTTTTGTACTGGAGATAGCGGGCAGTTTCCCAAAAAGAGGAGAAAAGATTCTTTTTAAGGGGTATTCCTTTATAGTGGAAAGCCTGGACAAAAAGAGATTGAGACAAATAAAAATATCATTGCCACATGACTTTTAGATCTATATTCTTCATTGTTTTTCTAATCTCCTTTATGGGATGCAAGGAAGAGGTGCTTCCCAAGCCAAAGGCAATGTTGCGCCTGGAGTATCCTGAAATGGCATCTAAGAAATTAGAAGTGGATTGTGCCTACGCATTCGAATACAATGCAGAGGCCAATTTGAAATTGAAAAAGGATTGTTCCCTAACGTTGGAGTATCCTGAGATGAAGGGTGCCCTCTTTATCAGCTATAAAAGTGTAGAGGGGAATCTAACCAAATTGATGTCAGATGCCCAAAAATTCTCGTATGAACACGTGGCCAAAGCTGATAACATATTGGAGCAACCTTTTGTCAATGAAGCTGACAGGGTATATGGGATGTATTATGAGGTTAAGGGCAATGCCGCTTCCCAATCCCAATTTTATCTAACGGACAGCATATCACATTTTGTTACGGGTTCGCTTTATTTTTATACCAAGCCCAACTATGATTCTATTTTGCCGGCTGCGGTCCATCTACAAAAGGACATACGCCATATCATGGAAACCATGAGGTGGAAAGATTAAATAAAAAAAGGAGGCCAATTGGCCTCCTTTTTTTATTAGTAAAAGCAAATATTAAAGCCCTTTGAAAATTTTAACTTCTTTGTCCTTGCTATAGTAGATATCTTCGGAAACATAATCCACATCATAGATGGGTTTATTGTTTTCCAAAACAATCTTGGTCATCTCTTCTCCCGATTCTTTATTTACTTTGATCAGTAGTTTTTCTCCATTATCACCTTTGGCAAAAATAAGGGCATAGTTGTCCGTTTCTTGCATGGCATCATATCTGGACTGTACAAATGTTTGCCCAATCCTTCCAGTAAGATATCCGGCTTCCCCAATTGCTTTAGCTTTTTGGCCAAATGCGGGATGGGTACTCGAATAGTTGACCGCATTACCATCAGAGTCTCTGTAAGAGCTGTTAATTGTAACTTCTGCTGCTGCAACACCACCTACAATTTGTGCGGCTATGAAGGTACTTTTTAGTAGTCTTCTTCCCAATTCACCTGGCTGTACATATGTATTGTGGAATAATACTTCCCCATTGTGATTTACCCCAATTACTTCACTTTGTCCAGAAATGGAAACATTGTTTTCAAAAAGTTCCAGACCGGTAATCAATTTTTCATTCTTTAATTTAAGTTTGGCATAGGGTTTTGGCTTGTCATTTGTGTTCTCTTTAAATTTGTAGAGTTCCTCATCATTAAATACAATAAATTCTCCAGTGGCTTCATTGTATTTTGAAAAGGTTGGTCTCTTTTCATTTAATTTAAGATTCCCTTTCCAGATTTTTTTTCCCGACTTGTAGTCAACTAAATTTGCATAGGTAGCGGTGACATAAAGAATCCTACCGTTGTTTGTTTTTTCAAGAAAATGAACTGGGTCTTCCTCATCATCACATATCTTAACATCACTTTTCCATAACTTTTCCCCATTCTTGTCAATAAGCATCATTTCATCATCATAAACATAGAGAAAATCAGAGTCTATTGGAATAACCGATTTAATCCCTTTTCCTTTGGGATCCTTTTTCCATACTTTTTCTCCTGTTTCATAATCGTAGAAGTTGAAACCTTTATAATGAGCTAGGAGCATTTTATCCTGCCAATCTTCAAACCTCACCAAGTATTTGGTTTTAACGGGATCTTCCCAGACAGGTGTCCCCGATGTGGCATCATATAATACAATTTCACTTTTGTTGGCAAGAAAGCCCTTGGTTTTTACCGTTATTAATTTGCTACCATCCAAAGAAGTTTTAAAATCAGTGATGTCATCTTCTTCTTTGCTCCAGAGTAACTTACCAGATTGTTTGTCCAAAACATAAAATTTGGATTTTATCAGGGCGAATATTTTGTCCTTGGAATACTCCATTAAATCACCAAACGCCATTTCGTCATTACCCGAAAGCTTAGCCAAGGATTGAAGAAAGGCACCATAGGTTGTGGAAACGGTAGTTTTCCAATCAAAGTCGTTTCTGCTCAATGAATATTTCGCAATAATAAGTTCCTTATTGTCTAAGCCTCTTAGCAGTAAGGCGTTTTCATCAAAAAGATACTCAGCTTGGAAGTATCTTTCTTTTTCTATAGAGGAAAAGAGTAGGTCCCCAGTGTTACTGTTGTAGACATACAAATTGTCATCATAGAATTTCAAAATAAATGGGGTGTCTTCAATTGGTTCGAAATCCATAGAAACACCGGCCATTGGGCCATTTGCCAAAATTTGTGATGCTGCATCTACCGCATCACGCTTGGGGGCGTCAATGGTCCAAAGAATATTTTCAGTTTGTGGATCGTATCCGTGTATTTTGTTCCCTTCGGAAACAACGACCACCCCATTGAAGGGAACAACTATTAGGTCGTCTACGTTACTTTCGAAGGATAGGGTTTTGTCAGGGTTTTTTTGTGCCAATAATACGCCTATACATAAAAAGTAGGCGAAAGCAAAAATCACTTTTCTCATAAATGGTTGGTTTTTGAAGATTATAATCTACAAAGTTACCATTTATAACGGAGAATATTGCCTCATAAAACGTTTATTCGTTCTAAGGTAAAATTCAAAATTAGTAAGGTGCTGATATTTAGTTATCTAAGGGACTGTGTTGCTGGTTGTTGTTTTCCAACAATTTTTCTGCTCTTTCAATACTACCGTTTATTTTTTCTTTGAGCTCCTTAACTTTGTCCTGCTCTTCGTTGAGCCATAGTTGTTTTTGCTCGGTAAGCTCTTTTCCTTTCATGATCTCTTCATAATCGAAACGGTCGCCCAGTTCTCTCATCCAATCCATCATGGCCTTATTGGCTTCTTGTAGGTCAATTTTTGCCTCTTTGTATAACTGCCCTGTCTCTGTGGAATCTTCCAACTTGTTTAATTTCCCTACCAAACGCCCAATTTTACCCATTTTTGGCATTAATTCATCATGTACCGCCATGACCTCTTTCATCTGGACGTTATTATTAGGTTCTTTTTTTTCCTCTTTACAGCTCAGGAAAAAAAGACTAAAGACAAAAGCTATTACAAGGGCAGATACTCTCATTGGATTTGTTTTTTGGATATTACAAAATTAATATTTCGTACTCGAATCCCTTCCCAAAGGACATCATTTTTTAGTGGGTAATGTCATAATTATGGCTGCTAAAATAAAATTGTAGTTGTATTGAATCATTGTTTGGTATAAAAGTCCAATTTTGCAATCAAATTTTAGAGCATGAGCGAACAGACCAGAAAATGGGTTTATTTAATACTCTTATCCCTAATCTGGGGATCTTCTTTTATACTTATCAAAAAGGCCTTGGTGGGTTTGAGTCCTGTTCAAGTAGGGGGATTGCGGATTGTATTTGCAGGGAGCTTTTTATTGCTCATCGGATTTAAAAGTTTAAGGTCGATTACCGTTGCCGAATGGAAATGGATAACGGCAGCTGGATTTTTGAGCTCTTTCTTTCCTCCATTTTTATTTGCATTGGCCCAAACACAAATAGATAGTGGCGTAACAGCAATTTTTAACTCGTTGGTGCCCTTGAACACTGCCTTGATAGGAACCCTTTTATTCGGGGCCATTATTACCAAAAAGCAGATTTTGGGAATTTTCGTGGGACTGTTGGGAACGGTCGCTTTAATTGCTGCAGGAATGGAGTTTAGTCCAAATCAGAATTATTGGTATGCCATCTTTATTTTGTTGTCCGCCATGGGATATGCATTTAATATCAATATCATAAAAAAGCATCTTACACATTTAAGTCCATTGGCGGTTACTACAGGGAGTTTTGCAATGGTCATTGTCCCCGCCTTTATGATATTGATCTATTCAGGATTTTTTACAGAGGTGTGGTCCAATGAGGCAATGCATATGCCCATGGCCTATATCTTTATTTTGGGCATAGTAGGAACGGCAATCGCAAATTTGTTCTTTAATAAATTGATACGCGTTGCCAGTCCTGTTTTTGCTGCCTCGGTGACCTATGTGCTTCCCTTGGTGGCTGTCTTATGGGGTATTTGGGATGGGGAAAAACTCAATGCCTATCAGTTGATAGGTGCCTTGATTATCTTACTGGGCGTTTGGATGGTGAACAAAAAAAGAAAAGCACCCAAAACTGTGTAAACAGTATTGGATGCTTTCCATAAAAATGAAGCGACAGTTATTGAAAATCGGCAGGAGTTACCCCCTCGTTTAATTTAATGTCTTTAACTTTAAAATCGATCTTTTGAGGCCCCATACTTTGAATCAATGAGAATGGGAAAAGTATTCCTGATACTTCCTTGTAATCTCCATATCCAAAAGTAGTGCTCATGGTTTGTCCTTGTGCTTCCACAGTTACAGCATCCTGTATTTTTAGACCGGTCTCCATGCTGTAAAAGGAGGTTTTCTCTTCGGATACCTTTACCTTGTAGGCTTTTTGACCGTCTACCATTTCAATACCTTCTAAAGAGGCAGTACCATTTATGTAGTCCATTTCAGGAAATGGGGACGATTCAGCTTTTAACTTTTGAAGCTCTGCCTCTTCCAATTCTTTGCGTTGTCCCTGCATCACCATATACCCTTTATCACCGTCGATGACTTGCTTGCTCATAGAATTGCCCATTACCTTTACATCTTGCATAAATTGGTCCTTGGATGTTTTCTTCATCTCCAGATCTAGTTTCATACCTTGCATTTCGGCCTCGGCGACCATGGCAAATGATGTGACACCTTCCAATTTAGATTTACCGCCAATGGCTTCCATATAAGATTCAAGAACAGTTTTCACCGTGGTTCCTTCTGGAATGGCTACTTCATATTTAGGCTTCTCTACTTTGTTGATCTCTTTGTCGTAATAGTGCACTGGAATTTTTTTCCCATTAAAAGTCACCTGCTCCAATTTATCAAGGACCTCACTTCCTTTTCCGGCAACTACAACTCTTGCATTTTCCGTGCTGAAATATTTTTTGGCAGCAGCCTGCACCTCTTCAATGGTAATGGCGTTGATACGCTCCAAATACGTTTTGTAAAAGTCTTTAGGGAGCCCTTCGGTTTCAATGTTCAATGCGTAACCTGCGATGGTCTCTGGTCTTTCCAGGGCCATAATGAAATTACCAATGTATTTTTCTTTGGTGTTGGCAAGTTCCTCAGCAGTTACGGGCTCTTTTATGATTCTATCTATTTCTTTAAGAAGTTCCACTACAGAACTGTCCGTTACGGCATTACGTACGCTTGCAGTGGCCATAAATCTCGAAGGAGCATATTTGTTATTGCCTATTCTGGAATAGGATCCGTAGGTGTAACCTTTATCTTCCCTAAGGTTAAGGAACAGGCGGCCTTCTCCCCCTCCACCTAAGATCTCGTTGGTTACCAAAGCGGCCAAATAATCTGGACTGCTCATTTTTAGATCTACCAAGCTTTCTACGGCAATTTCCGATTGAACTGCGTTGGGAACATCCACAAAATTAATTTGGGTGTACAAGGCATTTTGAGGTTTTGTGAATTCAAAAGAAGGTGGCGTGGCCTTGGTCCAAGGCGTGAAATTTTTCTTCACCAATTTTTCAACTTCTTTTGGAGTCACATCACCAATTACTATCAGATAGGCATTGGCTGGCACAAAGTAGCTACTGTAGAATTGCCTTACATCTGCTAGGGACACATTATTAACGGTTTCCTCTGTGGTAAACTCGCCATATGGATGTTCTTTCCCATAAGCAAGAGCTGCTTGTGCCCTTCCAGCTATGGTGGCAACATTCTTTTCTTGGTTCTTTAAACCCGTTATTAATTTGTCTTTTTCTTTATCAAACTCTTCTTGTGTAAAATTTGGATTGATAGCGGCGTCTGCCATTAACTCCAAAATTCTTGGAAAATACTTGGACAAGGAACTCGCAAAGGCACTTTGGGAACCAAAATTTACTCGTGCCCCCAAAAAGTCAACCTCTTCGTTAAAGGCATCCTTGGAGATATTTTTGGAACCGTTACCCAAAAGACTGGAAACAAAGGAGCGCACTCCAGCTTTGTTCCCTTCAGAAATAGGTGGGTTGTCAATCTGTAATTGAATTGTTACCCTTGGGAGTTTGTGGTTTTCCACAACCAAAACTTTTAAGCCATTTTTTAGCTCAAAACGCTGGGGTTCCAATAAATTTATTTCAGGTGATGGTCCCGGTTCGGGCATTTTTGTTCTATCGACCTGTGCATACGTGGTCAGGGCCATAAGTGCCAAAACCAGGGTTGTAAATATTTTTTTCATCTCTAATTTAATTTGCTGGTTTTTCTTCAGGTAGGTAATCTATAACCACACGTTGGTTGGGATTTAAATATTTATTGGCCACAGCCTTCATTTCTTCCCTTGTGATAGATCTGTAAATTTCAATTTCTTTGTTGATCAAAGAAGTGTCCCCGTATAAAAGGTAATTGGTAGCCAATGACCCTGCAATTCCTTCCACGCTGGAGTTAGAATTCACAAAATTGTTTTCAATCTTATTCTGTAGCTTTTGATAATCCTTTTCGGAAATCAAATCGGTTCTCACCTTGGCAATCTCCTCTTCTGCTTCAGAGACCAATACATCTAAACTGGTATCACCTACTGGTAGTCCAAAAATAAGGTACATGCCATAATCTTCTTGTGCAATATTGAAGGCACCGATCTGTAGTGCCTGTTTTTGCTCGTCTACCATCTTTTTGTATAGTTTGGAACTCTTGCCATCGCTCAGGTAGGAAGATATCATTTCCAAAACATAGGCATCACGTTCCTGAAAACCAGGTGTTCTATACGCGACAATGGTCGCTGGGATTTGAATGTTTGGATCGTAGGCCACCGTTTCTACTTCTGTGGTAATTGGATCTTCCAAGGGGTAGTTTCTTGTAACCGTGGCTCCTTTTGGAATGGGGGCAAAATAATCCTGGATTATTTTTTTGGTCTCCCCTATATTTATGTCACCAGCCACAACCAATACGGCATTGTTGGGAACATAATACTTTTTGTTGTAGGCAATCACATCTTCCAGAGTGGCAGCATCAAGATCTTCCATATAGCCAATGTTGGGATCTTTATATGGGTGATTCTTAAAAAGACTCTTGCCCACTACAGGTAGTATTTGACCATAGGGGGAATTGTCATATCGCAATCTTTTTTCTTCTTTCACCACCTCATTCTGTGTGTCTATCCCTTTTTGGTCGATGACAGGGTGCAGCATTCTCTCTGATTCCAGCCAAAGCCCCAACTTAAGGTTATTGGAGGGGAAAACCTCATAATAATAGGTTCTGTCCTGAGAGGTGTTGGCATTGTTCCTACCGCCATTGGAAGAAACTATTTCGAACCATTTGCCTCGTTCTATATTTTTCGTGCCCTCAAATAATAGGTGTTCAAAAAAATGAGCAAACCCGGTTCTCCCTTCTGTTCTGTCCTTGCCTCCCACATGGTACATTACCGATGTTGTCACCAAAGGTGCGGTATTGTCCTGATGCAAAATCACATGGAGGCCATTGTCCAGGTCGTATTCCTCATAAGCCACTTCTTGGGCCCCTATTTGTGTTGCCATGAGCAACGTACAAACAGCTAATAAAAATTTTCCATTCATTGTAATTAGAATTTAAATTCTCAAGTTTATTTTATTAGTAGCAAAATAAAGAATTTGTTACAAAAACAATGATTATTTTCTGTATATATTTCGATAAAGTGTTAATTCTTTATGCAGTTTTATTGGAAGAAATCACGAATATTCTGTAACTTCACGCTTTAAACCAAAATAATTAGCATATGATGCGTTTTGCTCTTCCTATTAGATTTGGAATTGCCACTAGTGGTTCTCTGATTGCGTACTTTTTAATATTGTCGCTTTTTGGTTTGCACACTAATATTTTTTATAGTCTATTTAATGGCGTAATTACGGGCTTTGGGATTTTTGAAGCCATAAAATATCTTCGTTTGCAGGAAGGTAAGGCATTTAACTACACTAAAGGGTTTAGTGCAGGTATTGTCACCGGATTTATGGCCACCATTGTTTTTACAATATTCTTTGCTTTTTACACAACTGAAGTCGATACTGGATTTTTGGCAGAACTTTCCAAAGTTTGGTTTAAGGATTACAAGACAGAAGGGGGAATCGTATTCTTTACGGTAGCCATTATGGGGTTTTCAACCTCATTGGTTTTAACCTTGGCTTTTATGCAATTGTTTAAAACTGCAAGAAAGGATTGAAAATCAATCGCATTAAATTCAAAAAAACACTTGTGAGTTAGCAATTTAGCAGTATATTTGCACCCGCCTATATAAAATAGGCAATCTTTGAAATTAATAAATAATATACACGCTATGTACGCAATTGTAGAGATAGCAGGGCAGCAATTTAAAGTTGCGAAAGACCAAAAAGTGTATGTTCACCGCTTGCAAGACGAAGAAGGTAGCAAAGTTACTTTTGATAACGTTCTTTTGTTGGAAGATGGTAAGGACATCACAATTGGCGCCCCAGCTATAGACGGAGCCGCTGTTGAGGCGAAAGTCGTTAAGCACCTTAAAGGTGACAAAGTAATCGTTTTTCACAAGAAAAGACGTAAGGGTTACAAAAAGAAAAACGGTCACCGTCAGTATTTGACAGAGATTAAAATTGAAAGCATTGTTGCTTCAGGAGCTACAAAAGTGGCTAAGAAAGAAGTAGCAAAGAAAGAGGCTCCTAAGAAGGAAGCTCCAAAAAAAGAAGCTAAACCAGCTGCTGCGGCTCCAAAAAAAGTCGCTGCTCCAACTGAAGACTTGAGCAAGAATACTGTTGCTGAGTTGAAAGAAATGGCAAAAGCAAAAGGTATCGAAGGGATTTCTTCTATGAAAAAATCTGATTTGATTGAAGCTTTAAGTAAATAGTTAAGAATTAAAACAAAATATCATGGCACATAAGAAAGGTGTTGGTAGTTCCAAAAACGGTAGGGAATCAGAATCAAAACGTTTAGGCGTAAAGATCTTTGGTGGACAAGCTGCCATTGCTGGAAATATCATCGTAAGACAACGTGGTACTAGACACAATCCAGGTGAAAATGTTTATGCCGGGAAAGATCATACCCTACACGCTAGAGTAGATGGTCTTGTAAAATTTGAAAAGAAAGCAGGAGGTAAATCCTTTGTTTCTATTGATCCTTTCGAGGCATAAGGAACGATGCTTATAAATTTAAAAGCCCTCTTTGGAAACAAGGAGGGTTTTTTTGTTTAATTTATTGATTTGAGTTCTTTTTTTTATTTATCGAGATGATTTTTATACTGGGCAGAGATTACTAATCAAAAATAGCCATAGTATGAAAAAATTAATCGCTTGTAGTTTTCTTTCCTTGTCCTTGTTGTTTTCAAGTTGCTTGGGTTCCTTCAATGCCTTTAATAACCTAAAAGACTGGAACCAGAGTGCTTCTGACAGTAAGTTTGTGAACAACTTAATTTTTTGGGGTTTGAACATCATTCCCGTTTACGGTCTCTTTTTCGTTGGGGATGCCCTTATATTTAATGTGATCGAATTTTGGTCGGGCTCTAACCCTATCGCTATGCAGGATGGGGATTCGGAAATTCAGATAGTAGAAAGGGATGGGAATACTATTGAAATGATCGCAACCAAAAACAGAATGGAAATCACTGTCTTGGACGGACCTAAAAAAGGAAAAAAAGTAGATTTGGTTTACAGGCCTCACGAAAAATCATGGAATGCTGTAAAGCCAAACGGAGAAATCATAAAGCTTTCTTCCTTTAAAGAAGGACTTTATATTGTCTATATGCCCAACGGGGAGGAAGTTAAAATTAATCCATTACAATCCAAGGAGGAAGGGTTGGCTGTTATTAAGGAGCAGACAGATTGTTATTATTTGAACGGAATGATGGCCGAAGCTAACTAATTACCATCAATATTGAAAAAAGCCCTAAGTTCAAAGCTGAACTTAGGGCTTTTTTTATGGTTGGCTTACCACTGCTGACTTCTGAATTTTTTAGATTTCGCAAACGTAACGGTCTGCGAAAGATACTCTTCTAAATCATAAGTTGGAATGGGAAGGATGCTCTCCAATAGGGTAGTATCCCATTGATTGGGCATAGAGGTCAAATAAGGATGTAGATGTACCCCGATGGTCTCGTAATAATATTTTTCCAAATCCGATTTAAAACCAGTAGTGCCATTGATCTTTTCCTGGGTGAAACTAAAATTTTTAAAACCTACAATATCGAAAATTTTAGACATTCCGGTCTTGAGGTTCGTTTCTTTGGAGTGGACGATATTCAGTTGCCCAATATCCGTTTCCATCGCCTTTACAATTACCCGTGCGGCATAATCTGTCGGTATTATATTCAGTCCGGCAGTATCGGTGGTAGAGATTCTAATAAGGTCATTGGAATTGCTATTGTGGAAAAACTTGGCAAAGAGGTAAAAGACCATATATTTTGAAATAAAAAAATGTGGGTGGTCCTTGATATTCCCGCCCAATACGCTAGGTCTTAGGATTTGTACCGGTATATTGTGTTTTACGCCTGCTTCCAATAGGAATTTTTCCGAAGCATGCTTTGATGCTTCATAATGGTTACGGTATTTGCCCTTGTGCTTATTGGAATAATCGTTGTCTAGAACACCTCCAATATCACCAGCTGCAAAGGCGGTGCTGATATAGACGAACTTAGACATGAAAGGCGTATAGGCGTTAAAGATATCCTTGGTAAATGCATAATTTTCATTGAAAATATCTTCTTTGGCACTATGGGCTGTTGAAAGATTGACGAATCCTGCCGAATGGATAAAAAAATCTATTTTTTGATGCTTCAGAATTGAAGTCGGGTCCAAAAGTAATGTAGCATCAATAACCTGTATTCTGTCCAGAATGCTGGGCAAATTGTCCTTTATAAAGTTGGGGGCATATTCACTATGGAGCATTTTTATAATTCGCTCCTCTGGAGTGTTCGAATTTTTGCTTCGGATGGGTAGAAAAACCTTTTCTATAATTTGAGACTTCTGCTCAAAGAGGGAGAAAAGTATCTTGGATCCAAGCGTTCCTGTGGCTCCAGTTAAAATTATTTTCATGAATACACGGTTGGTTTAATTGGGTGTGTCATTTAAAGATTGAACCCTTATCTTACTTCTCATAAGATAAGGGTTCTAGATCCTCACTATTAGTATTGTTCAGTACTAACGAATGTTAATACCTGTAATATTCAGGTTTAAATGGTCCCTCAACAGAAACCCCAATGTATTTTGCCTGTTCTGGACGTAGGGTTTCCAATTCAACGCCCAATCGTTCCAAGTGCAATTTTGCTACTTTTTCATCCAAATGTTTTGGAAGCATATACACATCGTTTTCATATTTATCCTTGTGTTTCCAAAGCTCAATTTGTGCCAACGTCTGGTTGGTGAACGAGTTGCTCATCACAAAACTTGGGTGACCTGTGGCACATCCAAGATTCACCAATCGGCCTTCGGCCAAAAGGATTATGTCCTTCCCATCAATGGTATACTTGTCTACCTGTGGTTTGATCTGGTCTTTGGTATATCCATAGTTTTTGTTCAACCAAGCCATATCTATCTCATTGTCAAAATGACCAATATTACAAACGATCACCTTATCCTTCATTGCTTTAAAATGCTGTGATTGGATGATGTCCTTATTTCCAGTGGTGGTGATCACGACATCGGCATTGCCAACAACAGTCTCCATTTTCTTCACTTCAAACCCGTCCATTGCAGCTTGCAATGCACAAATTGGGTCAATTTCAGTAACTGTTACAATAGAACCTGCTCCTTTAAATGAGGCAGCTGTTCCCTTACCCACATCACCATAACCGGCAACAACAACTCTTTTCCCAGCTAGCATAGTGTCCGTGGCCCTTCTTATGGCATCTACGGCACTCTCTCTACACCCATACTTGTTGTCAAATTTGGATTTTGTAACGGAGTCGTTTACATTGATGGCAGGCATTGGTAAGGTACCGTTCTTCACTCTTTCGTAAAGTCTGTGAACACCTGTTGTGGTTTCTTCGGATAGTCCATTGATGCCGCTGGCCAATTCTGGATATTTGTCCAACACCATATTTGTTAAGTCTCCACCATCATCCAAGATCATGTTCAATGGCTTGCGATCTTCCCCGAAAAACAAGGTCTGTTCTATACACCAATCAAATTCTTCCTCGTTCATCCCTTTCCAAGCATATACAGGTATTCCTGCCGCTGCGATGGCAGCTGCTGCCTGATCTTGGGTAGAGAATATGTTACATGAGCTCCAGGTTACCTCTGCACCAAGTGCTACCAAAGTCTCAATAAGTACTGCTGTTTGAATGGTCATATGCAAACAACCGGCAATACGCGCTCCTTTTAAGGGCTGTTCATCTTTGTATTCCTCCCTTAAGGACATTAGGCCTGGCATTTCTGCTTCGGCCAATAGAATTTCTTTTCGGCCCCAATCGGCTAGGGACATATCTTTTACCTTATTTGGTACATAAGGAACGGTTTTGGTGCTCATGTGATCAATTTTTTTGTTATAATTATATAAAATGTCAGCGATAAAGAGGGTGGAGGATTAATTATTATATCATCTGCTCACATCTTTACCATTTTATTTTTACTTTCGTTATATAGCGCTTTTTACCGCTATATTCTGAGTGCAAAGGTACTAATTACTTAAATAAACCAATGGCTATTTACAAAACTATAACAGTAAGGCCTGGTGTTGTGGTGCATATCTGGAAGATAGAGGAAACAGAGGATGAGCTTTCCAAGGATATTGTGTTGACCCCACATTGCCAGAAAAGGCTTAACGGGATGAAATCTGAACTTCATAGAAGGGGATTTTTGAGCATACGCCACTTATTGGCCGTTGTTGGTTATACGGACCATGACCTGTTTTATGACGATGCGGGGAAACCCCATTTAAAGGATGGTCGGCATATATCCATAACCCATTCCCACGAATTCACTGGGATTATCGTTGCGGATTTTGATGAAGTGGGTATAGACATAGAAATGCAACGCGATAAAATCCTGAGGATTGCAAATAAATTTACGCCGTTGGAGGAATATAGGACCCTGGCCAATTCAGATGCCATCATTCGAAAGCTTACGATCGTATGGGGAGCAAAGGAATCGCTTTATAAAATTTATGCCAAACACGGACTGAGCTTTTTACACCACGTGGATGTGAAGGACTTTTCCTTTTCGGATTCCAAGACAACAGCAGAAATCCTATACCATGGGGACCAATCATTCTACGATATAAATTTTCTGGAATTTGAAGATTATACCTGTGTGTATGCAGTAAAACAGGCATAAAGACCATAGGGCTTGTGTCCAAATTCTATATTAAATAATTTCCACTGTTATCTTTAATTTCAAACACATTTCATGAACATTTCCGTTGAGCTCACCCTATCTCCCTTACAGGACACTTATGAGGAGCATATTATCAATTTTATCAAAAAATTAAGGGCTTCGGGACTTACCGTCTTAGAGAACCCTTTGAGCACTCAAATTTATGGGGATTACGATAAGGTCATGTCCCTTTTGCAGGAAGAAATTAAGGAGGCTTTTGAGTTGATGGACAAAGGCTTGTTGTATATGAAAATCGTAAAATCGGACAGAAGCGAGTATGAGCCCCATTTTTGATTGGATTTTTGCACAATATGAAGGAATAGCTACCCATTTGATCATTTTGGAGATGTTTGGGGTATTCTTTGGTTTTCTCAGCGTTTGGTATTCCATGCGGGAGAATATTTTGGTATTCCCAACCGGTATCATCAGTACTGGGATTTTCGTCTATATCTTATTGGTTTTTGGCCTTTTGGGCGATATGCTTATCAACGCCTATTATTTTACCATGAGCATATATGGATGGTACGTTTGGACAAGAAAAGTAGATGCTACCCATTTTATTCCTATTACTAAAACAACATCCAAGGAAAGGAAATGGTCTGCAATTCTTTTTGTAGCCACGATTGTATTTGTAATGGTTGTATACCTGTTTTTTGATAAGCTGGATAGTTGGACCTCCTATGTAGATTCTTTTACTACTGCTATTTTCTTTGTTGGGATGTGGCTGATGGCCAGAAAAAAGATTGAAAACTGGATTTACTGGATTATAGGAGATATAATATCTGTCCCTTTATATCTTTACAAAGGACTTATATTTACTTCTTTACAGTATTTTTTATTCACAATTATAGCCATTTTCGGGTATCTAGCATGGAAGAAAAGTTTAAACAAGAGCCCTCAGACATTATTAAAATAGTTTTGTTCGGACCAGAATCTACTGGTAAAACAACCCTGTCGGCGCTGTTGGCCAAACACTATAATACAGTCTGGGTCCCGGAGTACGCAAGGGAATATTTGCAGGATAAATGGAACAAGGAACATAAGACCTGTGAGCCAAAGGACTTACTCCCCATTGCAGAGGGTCAGATGCTTTTAGAAAATACCCTATCAAAAAAGGCAAATGATATTTTAATATGCGACACTGATCTGCTTGAGACCAAGGTATATTCCGAAGCTTATTATTTGGGGTATTGTGACCCTGTCTTGGAGAAGCATGCGTTGGAAAATACCTACGACCTTTATTTGTTGACGTATATAGATGTTCCTTGGGAGAAAGACGATCTTAGGGACAAGCCCGATGAAAGAGAACGAATGTTTTTATATTTCAAGGATACTTTAGAAGAATATGGTCGAAATTTTGTTATTTTAAAGGGTGATACAAAAACCAGGTTGGCCAAGGCCGTGGAACACATTGATAAATTACTTAAAAAATGACAGCATTTTCATCAAGCGATCATCAACAACTTTTAGATAAGGGAATTAAAAAAGAAAAGGTATTAGACCAAATTGAAACCTTTAAGGAGGGGATTCCTTTTGTGCATTTGGAGAAGGCAGCAATAATTTCGGACGGGATATTAAAATTTAGTCCTACCGAGGAAAAGGAGTTGGTATCAATTTTTGATAAACTGAAAGCCAAAAAGGCACTTTTGAAATTCGTGCCGGCCTCAGGTGCCGCATCTAGAATGTTTAAAGCGTTGTTTAACTTTTTGGAATCATTTGATCCATCAAAGGAAAGTTTAAAATCGTATTTGGATAGGACCGGAGATAAAGACATAGAAGCATTTGTTGATGGAATAAAGAATTTTCCTTTCTATGATAAAATAGAAAAGAGAATATCAGGAATGGCTAAATCCAATGATGAAGAGGTGTATCTCTTTGTCCAGGAAATGTTGGCAGAGGACAAATTGAACTATGGTTTTTATCCCAAAGGTCTTTTGCCATTTCATAAATATGGTACACATGGGGCCACCCCCTTTGAAGAACATCTAAAAGAGGGTTCTCTATACGCTAAGGTTGATGGTGCCGCACAACTTCACTTTACCATCTCAGAACAACATGATGAGATGTTCAAAAAAGAATTTAAAGAAGTGAACGAGAGGGTATCCAAAGCTACGGGAACAGAATTCCGAGTTAGTTACTCCTATCAAAAGCCTGCTACAGATACGGTGGCAGTAACCATGACCAATGAACTGTTCCGGAATTCAGATGGCTCCTTGCTTTTTCGGCCAGGTGGTCACGGAGCATTGATTGAAAACCTCAATGAACAGAATGCTGATATCATATTTATTAAAAATATTGATAATGTTGTGGTTGACAAGGTTGTTGATCAGGTAGCCAACAGTAAAAAGGTGTTGGCAGGTTTACTGTTGAAACTACAAGAAAAGGCATTTGCGTATGCCGCCTTATTGGAAAAGAATGGAGAGACCTTGGATGAGGTCATGGAGGTTAAATCCTTTCTGGAGGAACAGTTAAATGTGAGGTTCGTATCTAACTTCGATAGCTTTACCATAGCACAACAATTGGAAATCCTAAAAGACAAGCTCAATAGACCTATCCGAATTTGCGGAATGGTAAAAAATGAAGGGGAGCCTGGTGGAGGTCCTTTTTGGATAAAGGATAAAACAGATCATATATCCCTACAGATTATCGAGAGTGCCCAAGTAGATATGTCCAACGGTGGTCAGGTGGCAATTTTTAAAAACTCAACCCACTTTAATCCAGTGGATCTCGTCTGTGGTGTAAAGAACTATAAAGGTGAAAAATTTAATCTCTTGAATTTTGTGGACCACAAACAAGGGTTTATCACTCAAAAAACCAAAGATGGCAAGGATTTAAAGGCACTAGAACTTCCTGGATTATGGAATGGGGCAATGGCATATTGGAATACGATATTTGTGGAGGTGCCGTTGGTGACCTTTAACCCTGTTAAAACCGTAAATGACTTATTAAAACCTACCCATCAAGTGAAATAGGAAATTAAAACTTTAAATTAAATATCCATTTGGAGTAAAAAAGTGTGTAAGTTTTACACACTTTTTTTGTTTGGGATACACAATTACACATCTTCTTTTCTGCCGGCATTTTTAACAATCCATGATAAACAGGGCCCTTGAGCGTATTTCCATAGGCTATTATGTTTTGGCACTATTTTTCCTTTATCCATTGTAATAATGAAAATGAGTATTCACTTAAAACGTAGTAAAATGAAAAATATAGTATATGCCACAGCAATTGCACTAGGAAGTTTGTCAACAATTTCTGCCAACCCTCCAATTTTCCATGATGGAATCATGGAATTGGTAATTGCACAAGAGTTTACTGAAATCGCCGTAAAGGATGTTCCTACAGCAGTCGTTGAAGGATTGGAGAAAGATCATATGGGAGCCACCATTCAAAAGGCATATGTCAATGAAGAATTGGAATATAAATTAGAGGTAGCCTTGGAAGATGGTTCCACAAGCACTTTTTATTTTGACGCCGATGGTAACCCCATTGATATGTAATTTATAAAGTACAAAAGTTAGTTTTTGGTTAGTTTGGTTTTGAGGGAGGCTGCAGCAATGCAGCCTCCCTTATTTTTTTGACTCGCTCTCTGTATACCTGCTACACACCTGGGCACAGAATTACGCACAATTACACAGCTTCGTTATTTGTTCAATTCATAGAACGCAAAATAAGACATTGATTTTCAGCGGTTTAAATATTTTTTTCCTCTCGTAAGTGAAGTTCGGCATCATTATTTCAATAGGAATAACAGGTTTAACCTTTAAATATAAACGAGATGAAAAAGTTATTTTATGTAGCAGCATTGTCATTAGCAAGTTTAACTGCATTTGCGCAGAATTCAGCGGAGGCGAACATAGGGGCAGGAGCAGAAGTATCTACCCAGGACAATTATACCGAAATAGTTAGCAGTGAATTACCAGAAGCTGTAACTGCAGCAATTGCAAGGGACTACCCAACCGCAGCTGTCAACAAAGCGTATGTAAACAAAGACAAGCACTATAAATTGGAATTGGTATTGAAAGATGGTGCTTCAGGTACCCTTTATGCCGATCAAGACGGGAATTGGATTGAGATGTAGTAAAGTTTAAGTTAGTTTTTTTAGTTTGGTAGAAAAGGAGCTGTATTCGTACAGCTCCTTTTTTTTATGTTTAAATACATGCTGTAATTAAATTTTCTGTGGTGTGCTTTGTCAAAGGTTGCATATGGATTTCGATTGGGTTAGTATTTTATGAAATAATTAAAACCCAAGTGACTTTCAAATGTTAATTTTACAGGGATACTTTAATCATTCACAGTAATGTCCAAAATATTGATCATTGAAGATGACACCGCGTTTTGTCAAATGTTGGAAAAGTTCCTGACAAAAAAGGGTTATGACGTGGTAACCAGTTTTTCTGCTGCCGATGCAAAAGGAAAAATTAGGGAGTCTTCCTTTGATCTGGTTCTGACAGACTTAAGGTTGCCCGACTATGATGGTATTGCGTTGCTTGGAGATATCAAGGAGCTGCATCCTAAGGTGCCAGTGATTGTAATGACCGGGTACGCCGAAGTAGGCACAGCTGTGGAAGCGATGAAGAAAGGGGCCTTCGATTATATTTCCAAGCCTTTTACCCCAGAAGAAATTGTCATGGTAATCGCAAACGCTCTTACTTCAAAAAGTAGTACTCCCGCAACCATTAATCCAAAAGAAAATAAAAAGGGAAAGCAAGAATCAATTGACGCCTCCAATACGCAGACAGGAGTCATCCATGGTATTAGTGAGGCATCGCTAAAGCTAAATGAATATATTCAATTGGTCGCACCTACAGACATGTCCATTCTAATAACCGGGGAAAGTGGTACGGGCAAGGAAGTAACGGCAAAGGCAATACATGACCAGAGCAAAAGAAAGGATTATAATTTTGCCGCGGTCGATTGCGGTGCCATCCCCAAAGAGTTGGCCGCCAGTGAATTTTTTGGCCATTTAAAAGGCAGTTTCACGGGCGCGGTGGAGGACAAGGTGGGCCATTTTGAGGCAGCCAATGGAGGTACCCTTTTTTTGGATGAGATCGGGAATTTGTCCTACGGGAATCAAATCCAGCTCCTAAGGGCGCTGCAGGAGCGAAAAATTAAACGGGTGGGCAGTACAAAAGAAATCAAAATAGACGTACGAATCCTTACGGCTACCAATGAGGATTTGCTGGAAGCTGTAGAAAAAGGGACTTTTAGGGAAGACCTTTACCATCGTTTAAATGAATTTACCATAGAAATTCCTTCTTTGGAGGAGCGAATGGAAGATTTGTTCCTATTTACAGATTTTTTCCTGAAGAAGGCAAACGCTTCTCTTGGTAAAAATACACTCGGCTTTTCCCAAGAGGTACAAAGGGCATTTCAGGCATACCATTGGCCAGGAAATTTAAGGGAACTACAAAATGTTATTAAGCGTTCGGTGTTGTTAACAAATGGGGATTATGTGGAGCTCAGTGCCTTGCCTAAGGAAATTCTACAACCAAAAGAAAGGCCTGAGGAGGTAGAGAATTTCTCGAAAGAGGAGTATGAGAAGGAGCAGATCATAAAAGCCCTGAAACAAACCAATTTTAATAAATCCAAAGCGGCAAAATTACTTCAGGTCACACGAAAAACGCTTTACAACAGGATCAACCATTATAATTTAGATCTTTAGACATATAGGAGGTGATGGCCAAGAGCAGTACTGTTGTCTTGTTCTTTAAGTCTTGGGATGTCCTTTTTAACTCTTGTTTGTCCATTTCAGGCTCCTTGAGTACTTCCAATCTTTCTAAAATGGGTACAATATCATTGGCATTTAACTGTCGGAACATGGGCAGCATTTTATGTGCCGTGGCGTTGATTCCCTTCCTGTCCACTTTTACAATCGCTTCGTTGAGATGTTCCAAATTGGTTCTGACATCCGAAATAAAAGTGGTCAATACCTCGAATAGGGCAGCTTTGTTATCTCCTAGAAAAGAATTGATTACTTCTAGATTGAACAAACTGGAGGATGGGTGTTGCGTGATAGTTTGTATACTTTCATTTTCATCCTGTATGGATTGTGGAAACAAGTGGCTGAGCACTTTCAGAAAGGAATTTTTTGCAAAGGGCTTTAGAAGGACAGCTGAAAATCCAGCATCCAAATACTCCGTTTCCTCTAGGTCTTTACGGCCCGTCATGGCAATTATCGGTTGCTGTTTATAATGGGCGTAGCCGTCTTTTTTCAATTTTTTCAGAACTTCAAAACCGCTTATTTGCGGCATCTGTATATCAGTCAATACTACATCGTAGTGTAGGGAGTTATTTTTTCCTACGTCATTAAAGTCGTTATATGTTGTAGTGGATATGGCAAGGTTACAGCAAACCTCTTTCAGTAGTTTTAACATGGCCGGATCATCATCAATAATCAAAATATGTAAACCTTCCATCGGGTTCAATGGTTTGTCTCCAGGTTGTTCTATTGGCGTTTGTGAAATTTGCAATGGTAATTCTATCGTAAATTCACTACCATTTTGACCATCACTTTTTAGCTCCAAAGATCCATTTAATAATGTCGTAAGTTTTTTGGAAATGGTTAATCCCAAACCATAACCACCGTATTTTTTATCGGTATGGTCCTCAGCCTGTGTAAATTCATTAAAAATATGCTCTTGTTTTTCAATTTTTACACCAATACCAGAATCTATCACCTTGATCCTGGTTTGGAAGCTGTCCTCCAATTCTTGTAATACTATAGCTTCAATTTTCACAAAACCTTGATCCGTGAATTTATAGGCATTGCCTATGAGGTTGGTCAAGATTTGCCGCATCCGAAAGGGATCGCTCATGATAGGTTTCTCCAAACGCTGGTCTATATCCAGGATAAGTTCGATGGGCTTATTGGAATTCAGTTCCTTTAGGTTCTCCGCAGTCTCGATGATCAGGTCAGAGAGTATGAAGGGTCTCTTGTCAAAAAGGATTTTTCCAGCTTCCAATTTGGAAAAATCCAAAAGGTCATTGACAAGGCTGTCCACATACGCAGAAGCGGATTTAATATTTTTCAGATAAGAGGACTGTTGTCTGGTGAGACCTTCGTTTTCCATTAATTCAGAATATCCGGTTATTGTATTCAACGGTGTTCTTAGATCATGGCTCACGGTAGAAATGAGTTGTTCCCTACTTTTTAAAATGGATTCGGAAAATTTCTTTTCCTTTTCCAACTGCTGCCTGAACAATTGAACTTTCCAATAATCTTTGCTGATCAAAAAAGTAAACAGGGCTACAATAGCAAAACCCAATAGTGCCGCAAACCCAGCAAGCCTGATACTTTTGGTTAGGGCAGCTTGCTTAATCATGTTCTCGTTATAGGTTTTGGTCAATAACTCCTGCTCAAAAGCTGTAATAATGCCGCGCAATTGCTGGGAGATTTCCAAGTCATTTCTGCTGAGTTCTTGTTCTTTTTGGGCTACGGTCCTTAGGATTTTGGTGTTGCTCTGTTTCGCCTCGTCCAACAATGATCTAGAGGCTGTAAGGAGAGAATCCACCCTATCGCCTTCAGGTATGTTTTTTGAATCTTTGGGAACATTTTCACTTAGGTAATCTGCCCATTTTTTTACGGCAATTTTGGCGTCCGGTGGAAGATCCGCGTAATTGGGGTTTAAACTTTCCGGAGATATTTTCCCCATAGATTCCTCAATTTTATTGAACTCCTTTAAGGCATTGTCAATGGAGCTATTGGCTTCATTTTTAATTTTTAATTTCAACAGTTCCTTACTGTTTCCCACTTTTTTCTTTAGTAGAAGCTGAACACTGTTGAGCATTTCTTTTTGGTTATCGCTACTTGTTAATCCCTTTATCGAATCTATTACGGTGTAAATGGAATCAATTTTTTGGGTATAAGCCCTAAAGGAGGCCTGGGTCTTTTTTTGTAAGGCTATTTTGGAGAGGCCTTCAGCTTCATATAATTCAGTGAGCAAAGAACCGGTCTTTACTAATTTATCGTCGTTGTTATTGGAGGTTTGGTAGAAAACGTAGGTCCTAACTTCTGAGAATATAAAATAAGCGGACACCACAGCCAGAACACCTAGAAATAGGTAACTGAACATGATTTTAAGCGTAAACTTATTTTTGGATTTATTCATTTGCTTCGGTGACCAAATTTATTACTAGAATATACGTATTTATCGCCTAGGTAGGATTTTGTCATACAGAATTAAAAAATGGTTTTTTATTATGATATATGAATGTCTGCATGTAAATTTGTCCCATCTCAAAGGGGTGCTTGTTTCGGCAGGCTGAGATTATACCCAAGGAACCTGGGCGGGTAATGCTGCCAAGGGATGCGAAAATCGCTATTTGGAATTTCCAACGTTTATTTTCGACTCAGAAATATGATCGATTTGAACAAAAATCAAATTTTAACAAGAATAACAGCCCCTTTTATTCGTAACTAATTATTACGAATGAAAACTTTATTCACAACAGTTGCTGTGTTTGGTGCCGTCCTGTCGGTCTTCGGCCAAGAAAAACCCATCGATTCTTTGGAGGGTAAAAAAATCACTTTGGACGAGGTCTTTGTATCCGCCGTTCGCGTGACCAAGGAATCACCAGTCACCTTTTCCAATCTCACCAAGGAGCAGATCAAACCTAGAAATTTGGGTCAGGACATTCCTATTCTGATGAATTTTTTGCCATCGGTAGTTACCACATCTGATGCCGGCGCCGGGGTGGGGTACACCGGTATTCGCGTCCGTGGAAGTGATGCCACAAGGGTAAACGTTACCATCAATGGGATTCCCTACAACGATTCGGAATCACACGGCACCTTCTGGGTCAATATGCCAGATTTTGCCTCATCAACGGAAAGCCTACAATTGCAGCGTGGGGTGGGCACCTCTACCAACGGCGCAGGAGCCTTTGGTGCCAGTTTAAATTTACTTACCGATGCCATCAGTGATGAAGGCTATGCGCAAATCTCTTCTTCTGCAGGGAGTTTTGGTACGCTGAGGAACAACCTCAAATTCAGTACAGGCCTTCTCAATGATCATGTGGAAGTTTCTGGCCGTCTGTCCAGGATTACCTCAGATGGTTATGTGGATAGGGCCTCCTCCAAATTGGAGTCTTATTTTTTGCAAGGGGCCTATAAGGATGATAACACCTTGATAAAAGCCCTCATGTTTGGAGGCCATGAAATCACCTATCAGTCATGGTACGGCATAGATAAAGGGACATTGGAAACGGACAGGACCTTCAATTTTGCGGGAATCTATACGGATGAAAATGGGAATACCCAATTCTATGATAATGAAGTGGATAATTATAAACAAGACCATGTTCAATTGCTCTGGAACGAGCAAATATCGGAACACTGGAATACGAATATAGGGCTACACTATACCAGGGGCAGGGGCTATTTTGAACAGTTTAAGGAGGATGAAGATTTTTCGGATTACGGTTTTGAGCCCATAACAGTAAATGGTGAATTGGTGGATACCACAGATCTCATTAGAAGACGATGGTTGGATAATGATTTTTACGGAACTACGTTTTCGGCCAATTATACCAATGATAAGATCAATTTGATTCTTGGTGGGGGATGGAACAAATATGAAGGGGATCATTTTGGAGAAATTATTTGGGCCCGTTTCACTGGAGATAGCGAATATAGGGACCGCTATTACGACGATACTTCTGTAAAAACCGATTTTAACTTCTTTTCAAAAGTCAATTACGCTCTGAACAACAAATGGAGTCTCTATGGAGACCTACAGTATAGAAGGGTGTCCTATACGGCCAATGGGGAAGATACCGGGCTGGTGGATGATAGTTTTAATTTCTTTAACCCTAAGACGGGGATAACCTATGAAATGGATCGCAACAATAATTTCTACCTGTCCTATGCCAGGGCGAATAGGGAGCCAAATAGGAACGATTATGAAAGTGGCAGTCCAAGGCCAGAAAAACTCAACGATTTTGAACTGGGATGGCGCTATGTTTCACAAGAGCTGCAATTGAACACCAATGTCTATTATATGAACTACAAGGATCAATTGGTATTGACAGGTGAGCTGAACGATGTGGGCGCCCCGCTTCGTGCCAATATTGGGGATAGCTATAGGCTGGGCCTAGAGATAGATGCTACCATAGCCTTTGGAGATAAGTTTAGAATTAGCCCCAATGTGGCCTTGAGCTCCAATAAAAATAGGAATTTTGTTTTTGAAAGAGATGGTGTATTGCAAGATTTGGGAAATACCAATATCTCTTTTTCACCCAATGTAATTTTGGGCAATGTATTTACCTATTTGCCAAAAGAGAATCTACAGTTTAGTGTTTTGACCAAGTATGTGGGCAAACAATATATGGGCAATATAGATTCTGAAAATTCAACATTAAGTGCTTATTCACAGACCGATTTGAATGTGCAATATGAAATCAGGACAAATTCGTTCATCAAAAGTATTGTCTTGTCCGGCTTGGTGAATAATGTGTTTGACTCTTTATATGTATCCAATGGTTATTTCTTTACCTATGATGATGATTTTTCGACTCCAGGAACAATTACTACGGTGGAAGGGGCAGGATATTATCCACAAGCAGGAATCAACTTTTTAGCGGGAGCTACCTTTAATTTTTAGAGGTTTCAGAGTTGCTATTTGAAGAGGGGCATTTTGCTTTATTGCATAATGCTCCTTTTTTTATGTGCAAAGATTTTTGATTTGGGTTGGGCTAATACTCATTGGTAAACAATTTCATAAGGGATTTAGGTTGGTTGGAGGATGAAAAGTTTAAACTGGAAAAGTGTTTTATTTTAGTGGTTTAGAATTTTGAATTTATTATCCCATCGCACTTCAGTTTTTAAGTTATTTTTGTGTGTATTGACGTATAAAGTATGACTTCAAATAGATTAGAAGCATTTAGTGATGGGGTGCTAGCCATTATTATCACCATCATGGTTTTGGAATTGGTGTCTCCTGATCAGGTTACCTTGGATTCCTTGATCCCTATTGCTCCAACATTTGTGAGTTATTTTTTCAGCTTCATCTATATCGGGATTTATTGGAACAATCACCATCATCTCTTTCAGGTTACCCAGAAAATCAATGGTAAGATATTGTGGAGCAATCTTCATTTGCTGTTTTGGTTGTCATTGATTCCATTTTCTACCACTTGGATTGGTGAAAACTATGAGGAGGCAGTTCCCGTTGCCTTGTATGGTTTCATATTATTGATGAGTGCAATTGCATTTTATATACTACAACGCACTATTAGTAAGAGCCATAAGGAGAACTTTGTGCTAAGAAAGGCTGTTGGAAGGGATTCAAAGGGCAAAATGTCCATAGCCTTGTACACTGTCGGATTGCTCATTTCCTTCTTAAATACGTGGGCGGCCATGGGTATTTATATTATTGTAGCCATAATATGGTTTATTCCTGATTCCCGTATTGAAAAAAACCTGGATAAACCAAAAAAGGAAGTGTCTCAAGCAAAATAGAATGAAATTGTTCTATTAATTGGATACAGAAACCACATTGCCATTGAACGTACTGCGATAGAAGAGTAGATCGTAATAGCGGCTACCATCTTCAGGTCTATTCAGCAATTGGCCCGTGTATAGGTTATATTCATACCCTTCACAGGAACAGGTCACAATCTGGCCCTTAAGGCTCATTGTGGAGCATTCATTAGGCACATGGTTGGGACAGCTCGCTTCCCATGCCATAAAGGTGTCAAATCCGGTATTGATGACAAAGATGCCCCTTAAGCCTGCGGTCTTGTTTTCTACATAAACCGCACTCCCCGCATTGGTCAATGGACTGTATAGGGGTAGGCTTAGGTTTAGATCAAACCTAAAACCAATATCCTGTAAATAGGGGTTGCTACTGACCCTATCGGTACTGCAGGAGAGAAATAAACCAATAAAAACCAGGCATAAAATACGTTTCATATCGCTCTATGTATTTCCAATGACATCCGCAAAATTGAACAAAAATTATGTATATTTGTCTTAAATCCTCTATAAAAAAGAGGATTTTCCTATTTGTAAAATGATGGAATCAATAGAACTAGCAGATTGAAGGATTCTGGTAAGGGAATTGTAGGAAAGGAACATGGTACATGTTCTAGAATATTAAAGGAAAGAATTTATGAGTAACATATCGTATTATACAGCTGAGGGCTTAAAAAAACTCAAAGCCGAATTAAACCAACTTAAGGATGTGGAACGTCCAAAGTCTTCCCAGGCCATTGCCGAAGCCAGGGACAAGGGCGATCTTTCTGAAAATGCGGAATATGATGCAGCAAAGGAGGCCCAAGGGCTGTTGGAACTTAAAATTGCCAAATTGGAGGAAATTGTATCCAATGCCCGACTTATTGATGAATCCCAATTGGACACCTCCAAGGTGTTGGTGTTGTCTACGGTGAAGCTAAAGAACCAAGCAAATGGCATGGAACTTAAATATACGCTGGTTGCGGAAAGTGAGGCCAACCTCAAGGCTGGAAAAATCTCCGTTAGCTCTCCGATAGGAAAGGGACTTTTAGGAAAAAAAGTAGGGGACGTTGCGGAAATAACCATTCCCAATGGGACCATTAAGTTTGAAATTATGGAAATTACGAGATCGTAAAAAAAATTAATAGTTATATTTAGTCCTATCAAATAGTTGATAGGACTTTTTTTTTAATATCAATTTGGGAAATGGCAAGCATCTTTACAAAAATCATCGAAGGAGAAATACCATGCTATAAAATAGCTGAAGACGAAAATTTTATTGCTTTTCTGGATGTCAATCCAAATGCAAAAGGGCACACCCTTTGCGTTCCCAAGAAAGAAGTAAATAAAATAATGGATCTTGACGAGCCTACCTATATGGGACTTATGGGTTTTGCCAGAAAAGTGGGCAAGGCCATTGAGGCTTCCATAGATTGTAAGCGGGTTGGGATGACCGTCATTGGGTTAGAGGTGCCCCACGTACATGTGCACCTTATCCCATTAAATGAAATGAAGGATGCTACCTTCCAACACAAAGTGTCGTTATCCAAAGAAGAATTTGAGGGGATAGCTTCAAAAATCAGCGGTAATATCAAATAATCTTCTGTAAATAAAGATAGATACCGCCAGATACCAGCACTATCAAAATCAAGATCAGGGTATAAAATAACATGGTGAATTTTAGGGTCGCCCTGTCTGGGGTCACCGTTTTTCTATAGAAATCGAAGACGCGTTCTATGTCCTCCGTCCAAGAAACGGGGTAGATAGTGGAGTCACATGTTTTACATTTAATTTCATGCGTAACCTCTCCGGACGTTTGGTGATAAAGACTATTGTATTTATGTTTTTGGTAGAAGGTGAGCCGTAACTCTTGGTTAAAACATTCTGGGCAATTATTCGTCAGTTCTGCTTCCTTGATAATTTTCAATTCTTCCTTTGCCATATTATGCATTTACTTTTAACGAAATCTTCATTATGGTCCCCTCTTTGCTCGAGGACAATACCTTAATTTTTCCTCGGTGATACTCTTCTACAATTCTTTTTACCAATGAAAGTCCTAATCCCCACCCCCGTTTTTTGGAAGTTACCCCAGGGTTGAAAATGTTGTTGAAATTGCTCTTCGGAATTCCTAATCCAGAATCGGACACCAAAATGGTGACGAAATTTCCATTGGGAATAATCTCAATTGAAATACTTCCTTTGCCCCTCATGGCATCAATGCCATTTTTAACGAGATTCTCTATGGTCCAATGATATAATTCCCTATTCAGCAGCACTGGGAGAGATTCTATTTTGCTGTCAAAAGAAAATTGTATCAGCTTGGAACTTCTTAATTTTAGGTAATCGTAGGCATCCTTTGTTTCTTGTACGATATCGTATTCCTTTAGTTTGGGCAAGGACCCAATTTTAGAAAATCGTTCGGTTATCGTCTGTAATCTCATGATATCCTTATCAATTTCATCGGTAATGGAAGTGCTAATGTTCTCTGCTTTCAGAAGCTCATTCCAACCCAATAGGGAGGTAAGGGGAGTGCCTATTTGATGTGCAGTCTCTTTGGCCATTCCTGCCCATAGTTTGTTCT